>JANNWX010000176.1:0-15868 GCA_031409315.1 Sphingomonadales bacterium
CGCATTGCCGTGACTGGCGGGTCTTATGGCGGGTATGTTTGCTATGCAGCGGCTGTGCAGTTTGTTGACAAGCTCCGCAGCACCAATTGTGTCGTTGCTATTTCTAACTTTGTCACTTTTCTAGAAAACACCCAAAGTTACCGCCGCGATCTCCGCCGTGTTGAATATGGGGACGAACGTGACGCAGTGCAGCGGGCCAAGCTAACGGAAATTTCTCCGCTCACCCGGGTCAATGAAATCACCAAGCCCATGTTTGTTGTGACAGGAGGAAATGACCCTCGTGTCCCGGCCTCTGAAGCCGACCAGATCATCAAGGCAATCCGCGCAAAAGGAGGCACGGCTTGGCACCTGCTCGGCCAGAACGAAGGCCACGGTTTTGCGAAAAAGGAAAACCAGGATTATCAGTTTTGGGCGGGCCTGATGTTTTGGGAGCAGACTTTGCTCAAGGAGTAGGGGCCCCAGAAACAGGACTTGGCTTGAAAGCAGCGTCAAGCACTGGCAAGGCGCAGGTATGACAGTCCCGCCCTTGAAAGCCGCAATTATCCCGGTCACCCCGCTCCAGCAGAACTGCTGTCTGATCTGGTGCACGCAAACCATGCGCGGAGCGTTTACCGATCCGGGGGGTGACTTAGCTCAGCTAAAGGCCGCCGCCGCGCAGCACGGGGTGACTGTGGAAAAGATACTTATCACCCACGGACATCTCGATCATTGCGGCCAGGCCGGAATTTTGGCGAAGGAACTTGGCGTTCCGATCGAAGGCCCGCAGGAGGCGGATCGGTTCTGGATTGCGCAACTGAGCGAGGATGGCGGCAAATACGGCATGCATGCCGAAGTTTTTGAGCCTGACCGCTGGCTGGAAAACGGGGACACGGTGACCGTCGGGAACCTTGTGCTCGATGTCTATCATTGTCCAGGGCACACGCCGGGGCATATTATTTTCCACCACGCGCCGTCGAAACTGGCGATCGTTGGTGATGTCCTGTTCCAAGGATCAATCGGCAGGACGGACTTTCCGATGGGCAATCACCAGCAATTGATCGATTCGATAACGCAGCGTCTTTGGCCACTTGGCGGTGAAACGGCGTTCGTGCCCGGACATGGACCCATGTCCACATTCGCTCACGAACGCCGCACCAATGGCTTCGTTTCGGACCCTGCTCTATCCTAGCCTTGGGGCACGATTTCAGCATTCTCCACATCAGCAGGCGTTGACGCTTGCGGCGCTCCGTCAAACGAATATGCAATGAATAATGCGTAGAGACCAAGCCCAAGCATTGACAGCAGGGCGGTGGCGGTGCCAGCGCCGCGTGCAGGCATGTTGCCGTCCATGCCGATCCCGTGGGCAATACGGCCAGCCATATAGACAAGGCCGACAGCCCAGAGCCAAGTCGACGTGCCCGATGCCATTTCGACCAGCCCGATCAGGATCAAAACAATTGGCGTATATTCAATAAAATTGGCTTGCGCCCGCATCCGGCGTATCAGCGCATCATTGCCGCCATCGCCAACCATGATCTGTTCCTTCGTTCGCGTCCGCCCAATCCGGATCGACAGCCAAAGGTTGATCAGCGCGGCAAGCCCAGCTGTCGTCAGCGTAATGGGTAGGATATTCATCGTTTTGCCCCCTCCTGTAATGGTGATGCTTCGTGCCACGATGCGCCTGCGCTTGCAACCGCGTATGAATTCGCTATAGGCGCGGCTCGCTTGCGACCACCCGGGATTCGACATTCCGCCGGTCCGGTAACGGACTAAGACGGAATTCGGCTGTTTTGGGCGTGTCGCTGCTGTTCGTGATCACAATTTTACAAGGTGCCGAAATGGCTGTTCCTAAGAGAAAAACATCGCCGTCTAAACGCAACATGCGCCGTAGCCACGATTCATTGACTGTCGCCGCTTTTCAGGAGTGCCCGAATTGCGGTGAGCTCAAACGCCCGCACAATCTGTGCAGCGCGTGCGGTCATTATAACGGACGAGAAATCGTTTCAGTCGAAGCGTAAGCCTGTATAACCTGACTGGGGGAGGCAGGACATATGGCCGATGCACCGCGCATTGCCATTGACGCTATGGGAGGTGACGGTGGCGTTGCAGTCATGCTCGCCGGTGTCGCCCTTGCTCGTCGCCAATGGCCAGGGCTGACGTTTGACCTTGTTGGTGACGAAACGGCCATCGGCGACGCACTCATCAATCATCCCAATCTTGCAGCCGCGTCCGTCATCGTGCACGCGCCAGAAACGATTGAAGGCGGTGAACGCGCAGCCCAAGCGATTCGCCGGTCAAAAACAACGAGTATGGGTTTGGCGATTGATGCGGTGAAGCGCGGCCGCGCCGGTGCGGCTGTGTCGGCTGGCAATACAGGTGCTTTGATGGCGATGTCCAAACTGGCACTGCGGACGATGCCAGGCATTGATCGCCCGGCCTTGGCGGCTCTTTTGCCTAGCCTAGGCGCGCATGATTTCGTTATGCTTGATCTGGGCGCGAACACAGAATGCGAAACCCGTAATCTGGTTGAATTCGCGATCATGGGGGCGGCCTATTCCCGGATCGCTTTGGCGATAGATCGTCCGCGGGTGTCTCTGCTCAACATCGGGACTGAAGATCAAAAAGGCACGGACGAAATTCGGGATGCAGCAGCAGTCCTAAAAGCTGCAAGCCATCTCCATATGGACTTTGCCGGATTTATCGAGGGCGACAAAATATCGCGCGGCCTGACCGATGTCGTCGTTTGTGACGGTTTTACAGGAAATATTTCTTTGAAAACGATGGAAGGAACGGCGCGTTTCGTGACCGACCTCCTCCGCCGCGCCTTTACCAGCTCGATCCGGTCAAAATTCGGTTTTCTAATCTCACGCCCTGCAACCGAATTGATGCGTCACCATCTGGACCCGGACAACCATAACGGGGCCGTGTTTTTGGGGCTGAACGGTGTTGTTGTGAAAAGCCACGGCGGCGCAAGTCCCAAGGGCGTTGCCAATGCGGTTGGCGTCGCGGCCAAGCTGGTTGCCAATAGCATTACCAAACGGATTACGGACGATCTTGCCTTCATCCAGGCAAGCACTGCGTGACCGCTGGCTCGGTCATTTTGGGAACCGGCTCGGCACTGCCAGCACGACGAGTGTCCAATGACGAGCTGGCACAAACGGTTGAAACGTCAGACGAATGGATTGTAACGCGGACAGGTATCCGATTCCGCCACATTGCCGGTCCCGATGAAACGACAGCCAGTCTTGCAGCCATTGCTGCAAGCCGCGCGCTTGATGCTGCAAACCTTGATGCATGCCAAATTGACCTGATCGTCCTTGCAACAGCCACACCAGACCAGACGTTCCCTGCAAGCGCGACCAAAGTGCAGGCATCGCTTGGTATTGATGATTGTATCGCCTTTGATGTTGCTGCGGTATGTTCGGGCTTTCTCTACGCGCTTACAGTGGCCGATAGCATGATCCGGTCTGGTGCTGCGCGGTATGCCATCGTGATCGGCGCGGAAACCATGTCGCGTATTCTCGACTGGGAAGACCGCACAACCTGCGTTCTGTTCGGGGACGGTGCTGGTGCCGTTGTTCTTGGCCCAAATGACGGCGATCGCGGCATATTGTCGTCACGCCTTCATGCTGACGGTCGCCACAATGGCCTACTCTATGTCGATGGCGGCCCTTCGACGACGGGCACCGTCGGAAAAGTCCGCATGAAAGGCTCTGAAGTATTTCGCCATGCTGTAACAAACCTTGCCTCGGTTATGAATGAAGTCATGCAGGACGCTGGTGTCACCGCTGATGATATCGACTGGGTCGTCCCGCATCAGGCCAATGCCCGGATATTGGATGCAACGGCCCGCAAACTTGGCCTTGATCCAGACCGCGTGATCGTGACGGTTGATCAACATGCCAATACATCGGCCGCATCGGTTCCATTGGCGCTCGATACAGCGGTAAAAGACGGGCGCATAAAACGAGGTGATTTGCTCGTTCTCGAAGCCATGGGGGGCGGATTTACTTGGGGGGCGTCACTTGTCCGGTTTTGATGACAGGTGAATTGACCTTCGGCTGCAATTCGATAAAGGCAAAGATGCTTGAGTTAACTATAGTAAGGAGTGCGTAATGGCGGGTGATGGCAGTTTGACACGGGCTGATCTTGCCGAATCGTTGTACCGGAAAATTGGCCTATCGAAGGCTGAATCTTCTGGGTTAGTGGAATCAATTCTTGATCATATGACGGCCGCACTCGCGCGGGGCGAAAGTGTCAAGATATCCGGTTTTGGAAGCTTCTTGTTGCGTGATAAGGCCGGTAGGATTGGCAGAAATCCGAAAACCGGGGTTGAAGTGCCGATCGCGCCTAGGCGGGTGTTGAATTTTCGCGCGAGCCAGATCGTAAGGGCCGACGTCTCTCCTGCGAAATAAAGAAGGAATGGATCACGCATGGTTGAAAAAGCGGCAGGAGCATTCCGGACCATTGGTGAGCTATCCGACGATCTAGGCGTTCCCCAACATATTTTGCGGTATTGGGAAACCCGCTTTTCCCAATTGCGGCCGCTGACGCGCGCTGGAAACCGACGTTATTACCGACCCGATGACGTAGCGCTGGTCAAGAAAATCCACCTCCTCCTTACCGAGCAAGGTTATACGATAAAAGGCGTGCAAAGGGTTTTGGCGGGCAAAAGCGAAGTCACCGCTCCCTTGGCCAATTTGACGGCGCCGACTGTGTCAAAGTCTATTATCGCGCAGTTGCAGGCGATCCGGGCGCGCTTAGCCGACGCATTGGCGACCGCCGAGGCCTGACCCTGTGTTATTCCTGTTCTGGCCCCAAAGCCGGATCGAGATCGCGGGGCCTGACCAGTCTAGCAAATCTGGTCCCAGTCACTCCCACATCGGCCCAAGAACTGACATCAAAAATCAGTTCGGCAACTGATGCGGTTGGGAATTTGATTTCAATCTCATCGCGTAAGGGATCGCCAGCCACGTCAGGCACAAGCGTCAGGATCAAATCCTCAAGTCCCGGATTGTGACCGCACATCAAGACATTTTCGACATTTTCAGGCAATTCGTGAACAACATCGAGCAATGTTGCCCCAGAGGCTAGATAGATGCGTCGATCCCAGTTGGGGTGCAGAATTTGCCCATATCCCTCCCACAAACCGTCAAGAGATTCGGTGCAGCGGACGGCCGGGGATGAAATGACATGATCGAACGACCGGCCAGTATCACGCAAATGGCGGCCCATTAGCTGTGCTCCTTTTTGCCCCCGCTCGTTGATCGGTCGATCATAATCCCGATCAACCGGCGCATCCCAGCCGGATTTAGCGTGACGAAAAAGGCTAAGCGTTTTCATTGATGCAGATGATGCCCGAAAGTGTGTTCGGTTGGAAGGGGTGTTTGTGCGCCGTCGTCAACAAGACCCAAAACCGACTCCGTCAAGCTGTGCAAATGTGGGCGGTTTTGGGTCTAACGCGGCTACGTGGGCGGCAGCCTCGTCGAGCGTGACCCGGTGAACCGGCGTCCCAGCAGGAAAGGCCGTCAACAGGCGGGACGGCAGTGCTGACGAAAGGATCACAAATATCCCGCGGTCGCCCTCACGACGGATCAACCGGCCAAAGGCTTGGGCAAGACGCGCGCGGATGATCCGGTCATCATAAGCAGCGCCGCCGCCCGCCGCCCGTCGCGCCGCATGGAGGACGGTCGGCTTTGGCCAAGGCACGCCTTCCATGATGACCAGCCGAAGCGACTGCCCTGGCACATCAACACCGTCACGCAGGGCATCGGTGCCAAGCAGGCTTGACCGGGGATCGTCCCTGAAAATATCAACCAGTGTCCCGGTATCGATTGGGTCAACATGCTGGGCGTAGAGGGGCAGACCGTCGCGCGCGAGACGGTCGGCAATGCGCGCGTGGACGCTGCGCAACCGGCGTATGGCTGTGAACAGGCCGAGTGTTCCGCCGCCGGCCGCCGCAATCAGTTTCGCATAGCCATTGGCCAGTTGCGATACGTCACCACGTTTCACGTCGGTGACGATCAGGACGCCGGCACTTCGTGCATAGTCAAACGGGCTTGCCGCCTCAAAATGCGCGACCGGGCCCTCGCTATGCAGGGCACCGGTTCTGGCCTCTGCGATATCCCAGCCTTCGCCGCTTTTGAGGGTGGCGGATGTGATAAGCACGCTATGTGCCGGTTTAATAACAGTCGCTGCAAACGGACGGGTCGGATCTAGCCAGTGTCGGCGTAGACCGATATCTATTTCTCGGCCCTCAATCCGCTCAACCGCCAGCCAATCGACAAAATCGCTGTCTGCTGGCCCGCCCAATCGAGAGAGAAGGGATAACCAGCCGCCCAGCGTATCTGTGCGCCACGACAAGCTTGCCAATGCCCCTTCAATACGCGCACGAGCCTGGCCGTCGAGCCAGTCTGGCCCTTCGGCAACCACGGCCTCAAGCCTGCGCCCGAGCGCGACCAACGGACGCAGGAGCGCATCGAGGGCGATCATCGCAGGCTCGACTGCCGTGATCAGCGGCCCATCTAGCTCTGCTGCTTCGGTTTCAAGCCCGTAGCCTGCGTCTTCGCTCGTCCCGCGCGCGAACACTGTGCCCCGGACGTTTGCGAGTAATGCCTCGACAGTGCCGAAGGGCGCGTTTTCAGCAATCCGTTGCAGCCATCCGTCAGACGGCAGAGCGGCGGCAGCATTGGCGGCAGCGGCGATCGCAGCACCGCCCTCTGCATCGTAACTTGCCACATCGGCAAGCCTCGCAGCTAAGCCGCGCCGTCGTCCTCGCGCCTTGCCTTCGGGGCCAATGATCCAACGACGCAATTCAATCGCTTCCTGCCCGGTGAGCGCGGTTGCAAACATCGAATCGGCGGCATCGAAAATATGGTGTCCTTCGTCGAACACCAAGCGGGTTGGCCTGTTCGCTTCTTCTCGACCTCTTGCAGCGTTGACCATGACCAAAGCGTGATTGGCGATGACGATATTTGCGTCGGCGCTGGCCCGCGAAGCATGTTCGATGAAGCATTTCCGATAATGCGGACATCCGGCATAAACACATTCGCCGCGTCGGTCGGTCAACGCCGTTGATCCGTTGCGCCGGAAAAGCGCAGGCAGCCAACCGGGCAAATCACCACCAACCATATCGCCGTCACGTGAATAGGCTGCCCAGCGCGCGATCAGATGTGCGAGAATGGCCGCGCGGCCGATGAAGCCTCCCTGCAAAGCATCCTCCAAATTGAGGAGACAGAGGTAATTTTCGCGGCCCTTGCGGACGATGACCTTGTCGCTGTCGCGCGGATATAATTTGGCGGTTTCGCCGTCCAATTGGCGTTGCAAGGCCTTCGTAAAGGTCGAAATCCAGACTGCGCCATCCGCCTGTTCCGCCCAAATCGATGCCGGGGCCAGATAGGCGAGCGTCTTGCCAATACCCGTTCCGGCTTCGGCAAGCAGCAGATTGGGTTGATCCTTTACCCGTCTTGGCGCGAACACATGGGCTGCGGTCTCGGCATAGGCGCGCTGGCCGGGTCGTTCCTCGGCCCCGTGCCCTGTTAGCGCATCCAGCCGTTCGAGTGCGTCGGACGGCGAAACAAGCGTTGGGCGCGGGGCAGGACGGGCGGATTTTTCCTCCCATTCGGGCAGTTTGCTGAACAGCCAGCGTTCGGCCTCTTTGGGTTTTGCGATAAAGTCGACAATGATTGGTGCCCACGGCCAATTTAGCCGGAACAGAGACTGGGCCGATGTCCAAGCGCCTTCGCGTTCAGACCAATCTAGCGCTGTCATATGCTGAGCAAGCGCCGATGCGGCATCCCGCAGCAGAGCGGCGGCGTCCGCTTCCTGTTTTGGCTGATTGAGGCCAAGCGCGCGGGCCAGTCCCTTGATCGTCGGCACCATGAACCGCGCGGGATGAACGAAGGCAAAGAGTTCCAACAGATCGAGCCCGGAGATTTCCGGATAGCCAAGCCTTTGCCCAACAAGGGGTGCGCCCAGCATCAGCATCGGAGTTTCGGCGGCGCGGGCAATGGCTTCACCCCGACTGACCCCGCGCAGGCCCGCGTCATCGGCAATCCAGATGCCACCATGGCTTGCATGAAGCGCAGGATAAGGCAAAGGGGTGCTCACGCGCCCGACTTGGCGTAATCAGAACGAAAGAGCAACACCAAGTGAGCGATTTGCGTGACGCAGCGATACTTTCCAAAGCATGGCCTTATGAGGAGGCACGCAAGCTGTTGAAACGCTATCCGTCTGGAAAGCCTAACGGCGCTCCGGTGATTTTTGAAACGGGCTACGGGCCGTCAGGACTGCCGCATATCGGCACGTTTAACGAGGTTTTGCGTACGACGATGGTGAGCCGCGCATTTGCCGAAATATCCGATATGCCGACCAAGCTAATCGCGTTTTCCGACGACATGGACGGCCTGCGCAAAGTGCCGGACAATGTACCGAACAAGGAGATGCTGGCTGGCTTTCTTGGCAAACCGCTGACCAAGATACCCGACCCGTTCGGCACGCATGAAAGCTTTGCACATCACAATAATGCCATGCTGCGCCAGTTTCTGGATCAATTCGGCTTCGACTATGAATTCCTGTCCTCGACAATTGAATATGCCAGCGGCCGGTTTGATGACACACTGAAACTGGTCCTGCGCCATTATCAGGACATCATGGACATCATGTTGCCGACGCTCGGCAAAGAACGGCAGTTGACCTATTCTCCGGTGCTGCCGGTGAGTGCCAAGAGCGGCGTCGTGCTGCAAGTGCCCGTGGAGGTGGTGGACGTCGATGCCGGGCTTATCCGCTTTGTCGATGAGGGTGAAAGTGTCACCCAGTCGATCCTGTCGGGTGCGGCCAAGCTGCAATGGAAGGTTGATTGGGCAATGCGCTGGGTTGCGCTGGGCGTTGATTATGAAATGTCGGGCAAAGACCTGATCGACAGCGTCACCCAAAGTTCCAAAATCACCCGCGCGCTTGGTGCCCGCCCGCCTGAGGGTTTCAACTATGAAATGTTCCTCGACGAAAAAGGAGAGAAAATCTCCAAGTCGAAGGGCAATGGGCTTAGTCTGGATCAGTGGCTGACCTACGGCACTGAGGAAAGCCTCGCCTTTTACATCTACCGCGAACCACGCAAGGCAAAGTCACTGCACATGGGTGTCATCCCGCGCGCGGTGGATGATTATTTCCAGTTTCGCGGCAATTATGCGGGGCAGGTGATTGAACAGAAGCTGGGCAATCCGGTGCACCATATCCACGGCGGCAAGGTGCCCGAAGGCGAGCCGCCGGTTACGTTCGGGCTACTCCTTAATCTGGTCGGGGTGATGGGGGCCGACGCGACGACGGATCAGGTTTGGGGCTATCTTGGCAATTATGTGACCAATGCAAGTGCCGAAACCCACCCGGATATGGCCAAGATGATCGACCTTGCCCTGGCCTATAACCGCGATTTCGTCGCGCCAACACTCATTCGCCGCAAGCCTTTAGGCGCGGAAGTGGCTGCTCTTGAACGGCTCGACCGTGAATTGTCCGAACTCCCCGATGAAGCTGGCGCAGAGGCGATACAGACGATCGTCTATACGATCGGCAATGAAGGCGGGTTCGAAAATCTGCGCGACTGGTTCAAGGCGCTGTATGAAACGCTGCTCGGGTCAAGCGCAGGGCCCCGGATGGGCAGTTTCATTGCGCTCTACGGGGTGGGGAATACGCGGCGGCTGATCAGTGAAGCTTTGGGGTAGAGCATTCTCACCGCTTAGCCGCAATCCAATCATCAATCTTCTTTTCCAGCACTGTCATTGGTAGCGCGCCGGTCATCAACACCTGGGCATGGAATTCGCGCGGATCGAATTTCGTGCCCAGCGCAGCTTGTGCCTTGGCTTTAAGGCGCAAAATGGTCAGTTGGCCAATCTTGTAGGCTAAGGCCTGCCCCGGAATGGCGATATAGCGTTCGACCTCAACCCGGGCATCGGTTTCGCCCATTGACGAGTTTGACAGCATGTACGTGATCGCCTGATCGCGTGTCCAGCCTTTGGCGTGGAGGCCGCTATCGACGACGAGCCTCATCGCACGCAGCATTTCATCGTCCAGCCCGCCAAATCGTGCATAGGGGTTGGTTTCCATGCCGAAATCTTTCCACAAAGTCTCGGCATATAGCGCCCATCCTTCGACGTAAGCGGTGTTGCCGCCAAAGCGCATGAAGGCGGGAAGCGCGTCATTTTCCTGCGCCAGACTGATCTGGAAATGATGACCAGGGATCGCTTCATGGAGGAACAGGGTTTCCATGCCCGGCGTCGTCCGCGACGGCAGGTCATAGCTGTTGAAATAGAAAATTCCGGGCCGTGATCCGTCCGGAGTGCCGGGGTTGTAACTACCGCCGGCATCAGTCTTTTCCCGATATTCGGGAACCGGGCGGACTTCGAACGGGGTTTTGGGAATGGTCGAAAATTGTTCTCGGACGCGGGCATCGACGGTTTTCCCGATGGCATAATAGCCATCGCGCAGATCCTCTTTGGTCTTCACCTTGAACTGCGGGTCGGTGCGTAAAAAGACAAAAAATTCCGCTAAAGTTCCTGTAAAACCGGTTTTTAGGCGGATGGCGTCCATTTCGCCTTTGATCCGTGCGACCTCTGACAGGCCCAAATTATGAACATAATCCGCCGTAAGCGGTAATGTTGTATTTTGCTCGATCAGAAAGGCGTAAAGTTTCTTGCCACCCTTCATGTGAACAAGGCCGACGCCTTCACGCGCCTTAGGCAGATAATCTGTCTTGAGGAAAGTCAGCAAACGCTTGTAGGCCGGGATGATCCCGTGCCGGATTGTCGCATCATAATCAGCCTTTAACCGCGTCTGGTCGGTTGAGCTGAAATCCTGCGGGAAGGCTTTGATCGGGGCGAAATAGGTTGATCCTTCAACGCCCTGCGCAATCTGTTGCTCCAGTTGGGAGGTCACATTATTGACGACCAGCTTTGGCTGGACAACGCCCGATTTCATACCTTGCTGGAATCTCGCGATCGATTGATCCACGATCCCGATAAACTGGCGGTGGCGTTTCAGGTTATTCTCATAATCAAGCACAGTCTTGAAGGGTGCGGCACCTTGGCCAGAGGCGACATCGGGGTAAAATGTGTGAAAACCAGAAAAATGGTCGATCGGTCGCACCGAACTGAGTGATAGCAAGGCCGGTGCCAGCCCCTTCAAATTGCTTTCCGTTTGCGCTTTGAACACATCATAGGAAATCTTGTCGACATCATTAAGGGCGCTGCGGTTGATTTTCGTCAGTGCCGTCAGGTCGGCCCGTGCCGCCACCCGCTCGGCATCATAATAAGCTTCGCTGACATAATCGCCCAGTTGGTCGGCATAGCGCATGTCGCCGCGGAACAGCGCGCTCAACGGGTTGCGTTTCAGACTGGCTTCATCGCTGTCGGCAAACAGCCTTTTCAAATTATCGCCTGCCGTTGTCGGCGCACCTGGGACAGACACGATGGTTTGGGCCGCTGCCGGGGCGCTTATGAGGGCAATTGGGGAAATGGACAGCATCAGGCAAAGGGTCAGGCGGCTGGTCATGAAAGTCTCCGGAAAATCTATGCAACTGCTGTAGCGCAATTTTGGAAAAAGTAGAGGCTGTTCGACAGGGCATTGGTGGCGTTCGACAAACAGCGGACAAGCAAACGGCCCGGAGGCAGGGAGTCCCCCGGGCCGCCGCCCGTATGGCCATGCTCTGCACTGGCCAGAGACCCCCTCTGTGCCAATGCGCGTTCGCCGGACCGCACCCGACGAAGACCAGCGGTTGCCTCTGTTCGTCCAGTTGGCAAGACTGACGCCACGTCAATACGCGAGCGGTGGCGCAACTGAGCCAATGGACGTTACGGGGTGAACGGGATTGGAACGACATCGTCAGCAAATTGAAAGCAAGGGATGCCGTCACGAAAGTGTCGCGTGCCAAGGCTATAGCAATGCCAGAACTATTGGGGGAATGATGATGGCAAGCGCGGCAACGATGCCCAAATCAAATTTTGACTTGGGGACGCGTGCACCGAAAACTGCTCGGCGCCCCGGGCCTGTTTGTCGATATCCTTCGGGAACACTCCTATACCGGCTCATCCACTGGGCCGGCCGCAATGGCTAGGGTCAGGCAGCGTTACGCTTGCCCAAAACGCCGATGTGATATCGCGTTCTAACTGCTTCCAAAGCCAGCACCCAGAAATGAAGGTACTGGTCCATTCCAGTCGTCGTCGACGACATCGCGGGCTTGCATATCCGGTTTCGTCTTTTTCGCAGGCGTCGGCTTGGTGCGCGGAACTGGATCTCGCTTGGCTGTCGCTCCGTCTTTTGTTGGGGCTGCGTCTTTGGCCGGTTCGGTGACCGGCGTTTTCGCTGGGCTGTTTTGATCAGGCACAGCCTTACCAAGCCGTTCGATCTTGTGGCTTGTCAATTTTTCAATATTGGCAATTGCCTCTTCGTCATCTTTTGTGACGAACGTATAGGCCGACCCGGTTGCACCGGCGCGTCCTGTGCGTCCGATCCGGTGGACATAATCGTCTGGATGCCAAGGCGCATCGAAATTGAACACGTGGCTGACGCCCTTGATGTCGAGTCCGCGCGCCGCCACGTCAGATGCAACAAGGATGTTGATGTCACCCGATTTGAAAAAATCCAGTTCCTTGATCCGGGATGCCTGATCCATGTCGCCATGGATTTCACCGGCCTTAAAGCTGCCCTGCTTGAGGCTTTTGGCAAGATCGCGCACCGTGGTTTTACGATTACAAAAAATGATCGCGGTGCGCACATCGTCACTGCGGAGCATATCGCGCAAGACATCCTTTTTCTTGCGCGCGTCAACCTCAACCAGTCTTTCCGTGATCAGCGTATTGGTTGCCGCCGGGCGTGACACTTCAATCGTTTTGGGATTGGATAAGAATTTATCCGCCAACTTTTTGATCGGGGCAGGCATTGTCGCCGAAAACAGCAAAGTTTGCCGAGTCGTGGGAAGTTTGGTGCAAATTTCTTCGATGTCGGGAATGAAGCCCATATCGAGCATCCGGTCAGCTTCATCGATAACCAATAGGTCGCAGCCGTTGAGCAAAATCTTTCCGCGCCCAAACAGATCCATCAACCGGCCCGGCGTGGCGATCAGGACATCGACACCTTTTTCAAGCGCCTTTTGCTGATCACCCATCGACACGCCGCCAATGAGCAAAGCCATAGAAAGCTTGTGATATTTACCGTATTTTTCAAAATTCTCCGCAACCTGCGCCGCTAGTTCGCGTGTGGGTTCAAGAATGAGCGAACGGGGCATTCGGGCCCGGCTGCGCCCTTGGGCGAGGATATCAATCATCGGCAATACGAAACTGGCTGTCTTGCCAGTGCCGGTTTGCGCGATCCCGATCAGGTCGCGCATCATCAGGACACTCGGAATTGCTTGTATTTGAATCGGCGTTGGAATGTCATAGCCCGATTCCGTGACGGCACGGAGCAATTCATCTGATAGGCCGAGATCGGCAAAACGCATAATGTATCCGGAAAAATGGCAGCACGTAAGTGCCGCGGTTCAAGCGTTGGCGCGTCGGCTATTCCATCAGGATTGTCAAGAAAAACCGCCTATTTCGGGGGGAGCAGCGTTTTGAATTTTTCTATGGCGCAGGCGCCGCCCGTTCGGGAATGGATTGTATCCCGTTTCCTGCAAATGCTGCCATCGCGCGTCGGGGCGATATAAAAACCGGAATAGAAATCAATCGAAGGACATCCCTTTTCCAACCGAGCACGCAAAATCTGACCACCACGCAAAACGAGATCAATGCTGTCGGGTTTGGAAATCATTAGTCCGGCGAGCGCCGACATCGCCACGCATTTCGGGCCATCTTTCTCTTTCCACAGCTTTACAGACGGCAGTTGCTTTGCCTTGGGCACGGCAGGGGCTATGCGCACGATTGTGCGGCGTTCAATCTGGATTTGTGCCAAATTAACCGGCAGAACGCGGCCACCTATAGCCCCGTTTTCACTGGTCGATACTGCCAACACCAAAAGCGCGAATTCGATCACCAACAAATTGCCATAATCCTACAGCTAATGCAGGCACGCGGTTGAACAGATGATTAATCCGCTGGCAATGGTTATTGACGTCCCAAGTCGGGAAATTGGAGTTTTGTGATGAAAAAAATACGGCGTCCAGATCATCATGCTCTAGAACGCCTGGCCGCGCTATTGGGGCCAAAGGGGTATCAGGATGATCGGGAGCAGATCGCCCCGTGGCTGACCGATTGGCGTGGGATTTATAGCGGCAACGCGCTTGCAATGTTGGCCCCGTCTTGCGTGGCTGAAGTGCAGGCCATCGTTGCGACTGCTAGCGAATTTGGCATCGGCATCGTTCCACAAGGCGGCAACACATCAATGGTCGGCGGAGCAACGCCGTCAGAAGACGGCAGCACATTGCTCATATCGCTCCGCCGGATGAACATGATCAGAAAGATCGATAGTGCGGCAGGATTCGCCGTGGCAGAGGCAGGCGTGATATTGTCTGTCCTTCATGACGCCGCACATGCAGTCGGTTGGCGCTTTCCCTTGTCTTTGGGCGCAAAGGGGTCTGCCACAATCGGCGGGCTTGTTTCAACGAATGCTGGCGGAACGCAAGTGTTGCGTTTTGGAACGATGCGCAAACTTGTTCTCGGGTTAGAGGCTGTCATGCCCGACGGCACCTTATTCACCAGTCTGGCCGCGCTCAAAAAAGACAATCGCGGTTATGATCTTGCCCAATTGTTGATCGGTGCTGAGGGGACTTTGGGTGTGGTGACTGCGGCTACGCTGCACCTGGTTCCTAAAATATGCGACCGAGTTGTGGCATGGATCGGCGTCGATAGCCCGCAAGATGCATTATCGATGATGCGAATAATGGAACGCGCCACTGGCGACGCGATTGAAAGTTTCGAAATCATGCCGGGTGAAACTTTGTCCCTTGTTCTCAAGCATATTCCGGGATCGAGAAACCCCTTGGCGGGCGATCATCCGTGGCATGTTTTGATCGAATATGTGGTTTCAACGCCGTGTGATCAGTCTGCGGACGCTTTGTTTGCGCCGATTGTGGCAACCCAGATCGAAACAGGCATGGCGCGCGATGCGGTTCTGTCTGCAAGCGAAGCGCAGGCGGAAGCATTCTGGGGTTTGCGCGATTCGATTTCAGAAGTGGAGCGGGCAAATGGCCCCGCGATGCAGCATGATATTTCGGTTCCGATCAACGACATGCCAGCCTTTATGATTGACGTTGCTGCCGCCGTTGAAAGCCGTTTTCCCGGCGTTATCGCAAGTGCCTTTGGCCATTGGGGCTATGGAAACGTCCTTTTCCACGTCCGTGCGCCCGTGGGTGCTGATCCCGCATCTTGGAGACAAACGACCGGATATGCGGCGAGCCAATTTGTTTATGATCAAGTTACGGCCGCCGGTGGGTCCATTTCGGCGGAACACGGAATTGGCCAGATGAAGCGCGATGAACTGGTCCGGCAGAGTGATCCTGGACGGCTGGCGGCGATGCGTGCGATCAAACTGGCGCTTGATCCTGCAAATATCATGAACCCAGGCAAGCTTGTTCCTCTTGCGTCCGGCAAGCCATCGCCATAGGGCGGGACAAACGCATATTTGGATTTTGGAGATAATTTCATGGCGAGCGCGCCGCAAAACAACCTGCCAATCTTTTTTAATGATCTGGTTCCCCTGTCATCGAATGAACATGCGACATGGAAAACACGTCCGGTCGATCTGGCCCCGTGGTTGGCAACGCAACATGCGGTGCCGATTACCGCCGATGAATTTGCAATGGCCCAACGCTTTTATCCGATCATCTTCTCACTGGGGGACGAAGCCGTTCCTTTGGCATTGATGGGTTTGAATGAAGGTGTGAATACCTTTGTTGATGATGAAGGAA
>JANNWX010000177.1:0-3161 GCA_031409315.1 Sphingomonadales bacterium
TGAGGCCCAGCCGGAGGTGGCACGGCAGATAGCCTTGTCGATCAAGCAAGGGTTTGCCACCAATCTGGGTCCGTGGATACGCTGTTCGATTGGCATCGCTGCCAACCGGTACCTGGCGAAAGTGGCAACTGATCTGCAAAAACCCGATGGCCTGACAATCCTGATGCCAGATGCCGTCGAAGAAAGGCTGATCAGAGACCTGCAACCATCCGACTTGCCGGGGATCGGGCGCAATATGGAACGACGCCTTTCCCAGCAGGGGATTTTGAGCGTCGCGGATATTTTTGCGCTCGACCGGAGGCAGATGCGACACGCCTGGGGCAGCATCTGGGGGGAGCGCATGTGGTATTATCTGCGCGGGCATGACTTACCTGAACTTGAAACCAAGCGCCACAGCATCGGGCATAGCCATGTGCTGGGGCCGGATATGCGACCGCCCAAGCATGCCATTATCGTGGCCCGCCGATTGACGCTGAAAGCATGCAGCAGAATGCGGCGCATGAATTATCACGCGACCATATTCGGCTTTTCCGCAAGGCTGGAGGATGGGCGGTGCTTGCGTGCAGAAGCCCGCTGTCTTCCGGCGCAAGACAGCAAGACCTTTCTCGATATGCTGCTGTCTTTCTGGAATAGCCGGATTCCGCAAAAACCGGACATATTGGTCAAAAAAATATCAGTCGTTCTCTATGGCCTAATCGAGGACGGACAGGTGCAGCCCGATCTGTTCCCCCCGCCTGACATTCACCGGCTGCTTGTGTCGCCTGATATTGAAAGATGGAACCGGCTGTCGCATGCCCTGGACCGTATCAACCACCGCTTTGGCCGTGACAGTGCGCTCATCGGCATGTTGCCATCGCAAGGGCGCAGTTTTTCGGGAACCAAGATCGCTTTCACCCGCATTCCTGACCGGGAAGAGTTTCTGGAATAAAAGGTCGTTATTACCTATAGCGATACGAGGCGCTGCATTTTTGAGGGTAATGGTCAGTCGCAGGAGCACGACAAGTCGATGATCAAAGGCACACAGGATTTCACCCCCGATCCACGCAACGAGCGGATATTGATCAATGTAGGCGGCGTGCTCACCCCGCGTGCTCAGGCGGTCGTTTCCGTGTTCGACAGCGGCTTCATGCTGGGCGATGGTGTGTGGGAGGGCATTCGTGTCCATAAGGGGCGGATGGCGTTCCTGAAGGAGCATCTCGACCGGCTGTGGGAAGGTGCCAAGGCCATTGCGATGGATATCGGGATCAGCCGAGAAGAGATGATCCACCGTCTTTACGAAACCATTGAAGCTAACCGGATGGAGGCCTGTCACATCCGCTTGATGGTGACGCGCGGGGTGCGCTCGACACCTTATCAGGATCCTCGCGTTGTTGTTTCGCCCGCGACCATCGTCATCATTGCCGAGCATAAGGAGCCACATGCGGAGGTGATCGAACAGGGCATTACGCTCTTCACCGTCCATGTGCGGCGCGGCGACCCGGCGGTGCAGGACCCGAAACTCAATTCTCATTCGAAGCTGAACTGCATCACTGCCTGCATACAGGCGACCGAGGCGGGGGCGAATGAAGGGCTGATGCTCGATCCGCACGGCTTTGTGGCGACGTGCAATTCGACGCATTTCTTCATTGTGAGGAAAGGAGAGGTCTGGACCTCGACCGGCGATTATTGTCTGGGCGGGATTACGCGCGGCAATATCATCCGCATCTGCCGCGAAGAGGGCATTCCGGTGTTTGAGAAGAATTTCTCGCTGACCGAGGTTTACGGCGCGGACGAAGCTTTTGTAACGGGCACGTTCGCAGGCGTTGTTCCCGCGCATACCATTGATGGCCGCAAGTTGACCGAGGGCAGGGGGCCGATGGTCGCGAGATTACAGCAACTCTACAAGAAACTGCTCGAACGCGATATTACCGACGCATGACGACACGCATTGCGATGTGGTCCGGGCCGCGCAACATCTCGACTGCAATGATGCGCAGCTTTTCCTCACGTTCCGATTGTGCGGTGACGGACGAGCCTTTTTATGGGGCCTTTCTCAAACATTCAGGAGAACCGCAGCCGATGGCAGACGCAGTGATTGCCGATATGGATTGTGATTGGCAATCGGTAACGACGTCGATGCGCGGAGATTCACCGGGCGGCAAGCCGGTCTGGTATCAAAAGCACATGCCACACCATATGGTCGGGCCTGTCGATATTCTGGATTTTCCTGATCACGCCCACGCCTTCCTGATCCGTGCGCCTGAACTGGTCGTCGCCAGCTATGCCAAGAAGAATGAACTGCGCGAAGCCCATTTGCTTGGTTTTGCGCAGATGGCTGACTATTATCGTCGGTTATCCGACCGGCTTGGTGCGCCGCCGCCAGTTGTCGACAGCAATGACATATTGTCAAATCCGCCCGGCATGCTCGCTGCGCTTTGCATGGCACTAGGGATATCCTTCGATCCGGCGATGCTGCGCTGGAGCAAAGGGCCACACCCAGACGACGGGATATGGGGTCGGCATTGGTATAATGCTGTCGAGGAAAGCGCCGGATTCGGTCCGCCTTCTGCGCATGGAACACTGACCGACGAAGCCAGACGCATTGCCGATGAGTGCCAAGCCGACTACATGTTTCTCAAGGGGTTTGCCCTGACCGCCAAGGCTGGCGTTGCCTGATGGGAAATTGATTTTGGTGCAAGTTCGAACGATTTCAATCGCGGTTATTTTATGGTCGTCGGCTGCCGTTGCGCAAGTGCCACCCCCTCCACAATTGCCACCACGCCCGCCGCCGCCGCAAATCCAGCAACAACAGCAGCCGCCTCCTCCTCCTCCTACTCCAGTGCAGAACGGGCGCAGGCCGCAGCCATGGGCCGATATGATGTCGGATATGGTTTATTGGTACCGGACAATGGGCGTCGGCGGGGAGAGTGCGGTCAACGATCCCGTCATATCCGGGCAAGGCAATGAAGATTTGTGGACCGCCCCAAAGCCAAACAAAATAGCGCGCCCGCCCGACACGGTCACGGTATCGCGCAAGAAGGGCAGGGTCCAAAAAGGCCAATAGGGCCGCTTGCAAAGGAAACGGGTCAAGCGCACAGCCTATCCAGAGAATAGCAGGGGAATCGGTGATGTTTCATAAATCAGTTAGGACGGCGCCTATTGCGGCATTGCTGGCATTTTCG
>JANNWX010000178.1:0-5480 GCA_031409315.1 Sphingomonadales bacterium
ACATGAACGCAGAATGAATGCATAGCATTTAAGGCATAGGGCTCACTGTCGTCACGCGACGGGTATGTGAGGGGGCCGGGGCGGTGGTGAGGGATGACATCACCGCCCATGGTGCCAGTCTCAATCACGGTATCGTTGTCACCCGTCCAAATGCAGGACTTTGCAGATGAATTCGATCGAACATGTTTTGCCCGATATCAAAGCAATTAAACACACGGCTGGACCTTTGGCACCCATTTCAGCTATGGACCCGCCGTCAACGGGCCGGCTTAGCTCAGTTGGTAGAGCACCTGATTTGTAATCAGGGGGTCACGAGTTCGAATCTTGTAGCCGGCACCATTTTTCCTATATTTTACAGATAGTTAGAAAGACGATGCTCTTTGCCAAGTCCGGGAAGGTCGGCGTTCAGTCCCGTGAGCAGGCTCGCGGATATCACGGTTCCGCTGGTGCGCGCTATGCTGATCCGCATTCCACCGCGCCATCAGCCGCTTTCGATAGCTGGTTGACGGAAGCGGTTACGTCTGATGCGCAAACCCGGGCTGGGCTGCTCGCCAAGTGGGAACAAGCGCCTGCCGCCCGACAATTGCATCCGCGCAAAGAGCATTTGATCTTGTTGATGGGGGCGGTTGGGGCTGCCGGTGGCCCGGGACAGCTTATCCATAGTGAGACGGTGATGAAAAATGCAATTTCGGGATTTCGCTTCGTTTGAACTGGAACATTTTGACGCAAGAACTGTTGTTCTTGACTGATGTGGTGGTCGCACAGGTTGCGTGAGCCGCCAGAATGTTAGGATCTGCTATGTCAAAGTTTAAGTCCGCGAACCATGCCCTGAACGCACGCCTCTTTGAAATGGAAAGACGTGTCCGGCAAATCAATGTTGATATCTGCACGCCAGAAGATGCGGATATGTCAGAACAGGCGGTAATGGATGCGAGTGATGAGCCGCTTGAGGCGCTTGGTGAAGCCGGGCTTGCGGAAATCGGCGAGATCAAATCAGCTTTGGCGCGGATTGAAAATGGCAGTTACGGCGTCTGCACAAGCTGTGGCGGAGCCATTCATGCGGGGCGATTGGAAGCCTTGCCGAGTGCTGCACAGTGTATTTTGTGCGCGGAAGACTCTGATCGGCTGCACCATCGGCTTTGAAAGGCGACAGCGACAGTCAGCGCGTTCGAAGTAGCCTACGCTTAGGCTTAACGGAGTGACGGATCGCCTTCACATCAGCTTCGAGCAGCGTATTCGTGCATTGATCCTGGAGAGTGGCTGAGCATGGCGGATAAGCCGACAGCGCGCCCGGCACGGTGCCCAGTTTGGCGGTGTGCTCGGGTGGCAAATCAGGCGTCGCTGGCGGTGCAGGCACTTCAACGGGCGGCATTGGTGGGCTAGATGGTCCAGGAGGCATTGGAATATCGGGCACGACCGGGTTTTCCTGAGGATCCGCCATTTGCGCGGAAAGCATGGCGGGCGCTGCAATCAATACAAGTGAGATTGCACCGGCGTTGAGTAATAGCTTGAGTTTCATGTCGGTTCCTTTCTGTATGGAAATGAGTTTCTCACCGGCAGATCCGCTTCCGGGCGACTTCGCGACCGATCAGCGCTCCTGCTCCCGCCCCAACCACCGTGCCAACAGCGCGATCCCCGCGCGTATCGATCGCCCGGCCAACAAGCGCACCCCCTACCCCGCCGACAACGAGACCGATGGTGCCGTTGCGCCTGCGGCAATGCAGACGGCCGTCCTTGCCGCGCCACTCACGCATCTGTTGCTTTGCGTCGGCGGGTGTGAGTGGGATAGCAAATGAGGTGGTCATGAACGCTGCGGCCGAGGCCAAAAGGATGAAACTGCGCATATTTGAAGTCCCTTGATTGTGCGGAAAGCGTCCAAAAAACCGCCTTGTCCGCATGATAAAGGTAAACCCCTGTCCAATCAGATTGTTCCGCCGAACGATCCGGCAGAACAAATGGCAGCGAGATATGTTCTATCTATCACAGCTAGAACATGGACTCCGACGATGGTCCGAAAAGGCAAGTCCATCCGACGCTGAGCATGAATAACCGCAGGTGTATTATGCCACCGTCCATGCTAAGCTCGCCAGAGAAGCAAGGAAATTTAAACTGCGCATGACGGCTACTACAGAAACTGACGAAACCAGCATGCAGCATTTGCTCGACACCCCCGACCTCGCCGAAGCGTTGGGGAGCAACCGCTTCAAACAATTCCTCGACAACATCCCGATCGCGATCGCGGTTTCGGAACTGAAGCCTTCTGAGCACATTATCTATGTCAATGTAGAGTTCGAACGTCTGTCAGGGATGGCCGCATCCGATGTCCAGGGCAAGCCGTGGAGCTTTCTCCCCGGCCAAGCTGCCGCTTTGGATGATGACCGCGAATTGAGCGAGGCTATCGCAGATGAGCAGGATTATATTGGCACGTTTCTGATCGAGCATAGTGATGCCAACAAAACGGTTGATGCGTGGTCCAACATCATTGTCGGTGACGATGGTAATCCCGTTTTCCGTCTGATCGCCTTGGCCGATGCGAGTCGGCGCGGTGAGACAAATCTGGAGGTATTTGAGCAGCGCATCCGCGACAAGGATACCTTGCTCAACGAGCTGCAACACCGGGTCAAAAACAATTTGCAGATGATCACGGCACTGATCCGGATGGAATCGCGCCGCATCCCGGGCGATGCCAATGCGAACCGCTTTGATCGCCTTGCCGGGCGAGTGGAAGCGCTCTCGTTGCTTTACCGGTCGTTGTCTGACGAGGGTAGCGGTGACGTCATCGATCTTGGTATCTATCTCAGCCAGATTGCCTCTGCGGTGATGCGCGCGCACGCCGTAGAGGGCATCCACCTCGATATGCAAGTAGACACGTGGCCCGTTTCTATCAACGTCGCAATGCCGACGGGGCTGGTCGTCAACGAGCTCCTGACCAACGCTCTCAAACATGCGTTTGAAGGACGCGAGGGCGGGACAATCACGCTGCACAGCCTCGTCGATGAAACAGGGTGTCGGGTGGTGGTTGGTGATGATGGCATCGGCCTTACCAAAGATAAAACATGGCCCAAAGCAGGTAAGCTGGGCGCGATGATTGTGCAATCACTGCGCCAAAACGCGAAGGCAGATATTGAAGTTCATTCCGAACCCGGAAAGGGCCTCCACGTGACGATCATTTTTGACCGCGCCGACGTCTAAAGACTCACCAGCAAGGCAGTGATATCCGCAACCGAGCGCGCGGCATAATCTTTGTCGATTTCGGCTGTGATCCTTGCCCGTACATCGGGCTTCAGACGCTTGCGCATGACGCCCAGAACATGCGGCGCGGCGATCAGGATGCCATTGATGCTCTCGGTCAAAAGAACATTAAGCTGATCGGCGGCCGCATTGGCAAAGTGATCTTCTTCTTGCTGATGATAATCTGTGCTCTCATGCGCGCTTCGACCGTTACCGCTACTTTGAAAGCTCCGACCGGGCTTGTCGGAACCAATATCTGCTGTTTTGACCGCGTGTCTCTCTCGGTGATCGATCCGTTCGAGGTCCGGTACGAAGTCTTTGCCTCGATTACGGAACAAAGTCATGTTCGAGCCGTCGATCACCATGATGTGCGTACCGTGAGTTACACGCATTTCAATCTCCAAAACCCAGCATGACCAACAGCTCCAACGGTGTCACAATTTTCGCGCGATGCGCTTCCAGTGATCCCGCTGCCTTTGCGAGAGCGCGGAGCTGTCCGTCCGATTACGGATGACATTTTCAGCACGATCGCCGTATTTTGCGCGAATTCCGGCGATTTCCGATTTGTCTTTGTCTCGCAGATATTTGGATTGAAACCAGCCAAAGATCATGACGTTGTTACCCTTGGAAAGTGGTCATTCTCTGATGTCTCGGATGCTGCGCTCAACAGGGAGGGAGAGCAAAGCGCAGCATCCGATTCTGGCAACGCGGTCAGTAGCGCCGCCCGTCCTCAAACGTCGTGATGCGAAGTCGGCTGCTGAGCCGGTCCAGTCGCACGTTGATCGTGGCTTCATTGCGCAAAGAGAGTTCGCCTGAGCGGTTACGCGCCATCGCTTGCTCTGCTCGGCGGATGCCGGCCAGTTCCCGCAGCGAACGGTTGGTTTCAATGCGGCTCAATGTGCCTCGGGCATTGGCCGTCCGGATATAATTACCAAGCCAAGCTTCGCGTGCGCGCACCTCGCGCGGCATCCCTGACTCAGGACCATTGCCGCTTGACGGCCGAGCAATCCAACGCCCTTGGCCGTCATAGTAACCTGAGGTTGCACCAGCGTGCCAGCGGCCCCGATTGTCATAATAGCCGGGCTGGTTCGCTGTCATCCAGACCCCAGCACTATCCCGATGGCCGCTTGCCGCGCCGACCATCCATTTGCCTCTGGAATCATAGTGTCCCATGGTTGGGCCTGCGATCCAGCGACCGCGACTGTCGTAATGGCCGCCCGCAGTTCCGGCAATCCAAACGCCGTCCCGGTTGTAATACCCGTCAGCTGAAGCCGGAATCCAATGCCCCTGTGCGTCATAATAGCCGGCGGCCGATGCCTCACTGTTTGATGCGATCCAGCGACCTTGCGCGTCGTAATAGCCGTTGGGCGTGCCTTCTACCCACACGTCGTTGCGGTCATAATAGCCTTTGGCGCTCGTGCGGTCAGATGTGCCGACATGCCAGAGGCCCTTGTCATCATAATAGCCGTAAGCATCGCTGCGGCGCGAGGGCCGAACA
The DNA here is from genome assembly GCA_031409315.1 of Sphingomonadales bacterium. Taxonomy (GTDB): domain Bacteria; phylum Pseudomonadota; class Alphaproteobacteria; order Sphingomonadales; family Sphingomonadaceae; genus Aquisediminimonas. The sequence goes on from JANNWX010000178.1 coordinate 4,730, forward strand.
CTTGGATCAGGGATTGGCCCCGTGAAGACCCAGCGCCCGCGCGTGTCATAATAGCCTGAAGCCCGGCCCGCTTTCCAGCGACCATCACTGCCATAGTAACCGTTCGAAGGATCGCTCACCCAATTGCCATTGGCATCGCGGCGACCGTTCGCAACACCCGCCATCCAGCGACCATTTCCATCGTAATGTCCCGTGACATTTCCCGCCACCCAACGACCGCGATCATCGTAATATCCAGGCGTTGACCCGGCGATCCACTGGTCATTTTGGTCATAGTAACCATTGGCCGACGCCGGAATCCAGTGCCCTTGAGCACCATAATAGCCATTTTCTGCTTGCGTTCCGGGATTTTGGACCCAGCGGTTGCTGTCGTTGTAATAGCCATTAGGCGTCCCGTTCACCCACTCGCCATCGCGGTCATAATAGCCGGTCGTTTCCGAGGATTTGATACCCGTCGCATGCCAGCGGTTGTTCTGATCATAATAGCCAAACGCGTGGCTGCAATCGGCATTCGGCTTGGTCACTTGTTTGCCGACGACAGCGCCTACAACAGCGCCGATCACTGTCCCAAGCGTTTTGTCACCCCGTCCAGCGATGACATTGCCAGCTACTCCGCCAACAGCAGCGCCGCCGACGGTCCCGATGACGCGGTTTGAGCGCTGCCGCTCGCAGCTTTGCTGAGCGGAAGCGATTGATGGTATCATCGCTATAGCGGCGATACCCGCGAACAGAATTGATTTACGCATTGTCT
>JANNWX010000179.1:0-6617 GCA_031409315.1 Sphingomonadales bacterium
CCGTAGCTGTCGTCGCGCAGGATGAGAACGGTGATGTTAAGGCCGAGGCGGACCGCGGTTTCCATCTCCTGACTGTTCATCATAAACCCGCCGTCACCGCAGATCGCCATCACTTTGCGGTCGGGATAGACCATCGACGACATCATCGCAGACGGCAGGCCCGCGCCCATTGTTGCCAGTGCGTTGTCGAGCAGAACTGTATTGGCTTGGTAGGCATCATAACCGCGCGCGAACCAGATTTTGTAGACGCCGTTATCAAGGCAGATGATCCCGTCATCGGGCATTGCCGCCCGAACTTGCTGAACAAGATGGGGTGGGTAGATGGGAAATCGGGTGTCATCCGCTATGCTGTTGGTATGGGCGACTTCAGCGGCCCGCGCGCTCAACATAAAATCGAAATTCCACGATCCGTTCGGGACAATATCTTCTTTCATCTGCCAGATGGCATTTGCAATGTCGCCAATCACTTCGACTTGCGGGAAGTAGACGGGGTCAACCTCTGCTGTTCGTGATGAGACATGGATTACCTCCGCACCGCCCGGTTTCATAAAGAACGGCGGCTTTTCAATCACGTCATGGCCGACGTTGATGATGCAATCCGACGCTTCGACTGCGCGGTGGACAAAGTCACCAGCCGACAAAGCTGCGCATCCCAGAAATTTAGGGTGCCGTTCGTCAATCACGCCTTTGCCAAGCTGGGTCGTCAGGAAAGGAATGCCGGTTTTCTCGATCAATTGCAAAAGCATGCGGCTGGTCTGGGTGCGGTTGGCACCCGCACCGATAACCAGAATCGGCGCCTTGGCTTTTTCCATCCGCTCAACGGCAGCGCGCACCGCTTTGGGGTCCGCGCTTGGTCGGCGGGCAACGCTGCGCTTGATCGGGCGGGCGTCGGTATGTTCGTCGGCAATATCCTCAGGCAATTCGATGTGCACCGCGCCAGGCTTTTCCTCTTCGGCCAAGCGAAAGGCCTCACGAACCCGGCTCGGGATATTGTCGGACGCGGCCATTTGATGGGTATATTTGGTGATCGGCCCCATCATGGCGACCACATCAAGTATCTGGAAACGACCCTGTTTTGATTTCTTGATCGGTTTTTGTCCGGTAATCATCATCATCGGCATGCCGCCAAGCTGGGCATAGGCCGCCGCTGTCACGAAATTGGTTGCGCCTGGCCCAAGTGTCGCAAGGCAGACCCCCGTCTTGCCGGTATGCCGGCCATAGGTTGCGGCCATGAAGCCTGCACCCTGTTCGTGCCGCGTCAGAATGAGTCTGATCTTCTCCGATCTGGAAAGCGAGTCCAGAAAATCCAGATTTTCCTCACCGGGAACGCCAAAGATATATTCAACACCTTCTTCTTCAAGGCATTCAATGAACAGGTCAGAAGCTTTTTTCATTCGATTGTCCCCGCTGGAATTTGGTCGTTTCTTCGGCCATTCGTCACATTCAGGCGCGCGTCCAGCCTGTGACGAATCACCGCTGAACGAACATGCCGTCTACCCTGCGACCAAGGCGAAGAATGACCCGTATCCATACGGTGTCAATTGTCTTTTTGCTATCAGTCGCACTGCATGTGCACAAGCGGAAAACACGCCGGGATATATACCAGCAATTGCGGTGCAGAGGTACAGGGTTACAGCGGCGCTGGGTCCGGCAGGGCAACCGTTTCAACCAGCAGATCCAATTGCGCCTTACAGCCTTTGGTTATGAGAGCAGAGGCGGTAGATTCGAGCCCGTCGCTGCTTCCGTCCATTGCTGAAATTTTGATTGCAATCGGTTTGCTAAGTCCGACCCAGCTCATAGTATAGGCCGAATCCGCAGTGGCTGGCAGCAAATCAGAGGGCCATGACGCTGTCGATTGGGTCTGGACAAAGGTTATTGAAGCAGATTTCCCTGACAACTGGTGGCTCAATTTCACTTGCAAAGGAAGTGCATGATCAGGCCGCCACAGCTGGATATTGGCCAGATCGGGCACGCACGCAGTTGAGCTTTGGCTGATGTCTACAAACCATAGATTCGGGCTGCGTGGCGCTTTTACGGCGTCAGGCGTTACGCCCCCGCGAACAGCCCCGGTTCTTGCCCGCTTTGCCCTGTTGGTCGTCAGCAATTCGGTCAGGCTATTGCGGGTGTCCCCTATGACATTGTTTGCACCCGAAGTGCTATAGTTGCCGGGGCCGCGCAACGTGCGGGTGCCGCGCCCGTCCAAAATGGTCAGAACGTCTTTGGCTTTGAGGGCAATAACGGTGTTGGGCGCAAGTTTGCTGCCCGGCTTGTAGAGGGCGAGCGATGGCCCTTCTGATTTGACGACGATTGGATCGGCGTGCGCAGCCGAAGCAACGGCGGAGAAAGCCACGGCTAGTCCAACCAGTGCAAGTTTCGATTTTGCTTCAATCCACAACATAAAACCCTCCGGGTTCGGTTACTTGTATTCGGTGTAGCAAGTTTGCCAAGGCCTTGTCATCTATGTGCTTCTTGACGAGTTCGGCCAACGCTTTTTTTGCACCATCGTGATTCGTTTTTAGCATATCAAATATTGACTGGATGTGACGGGCATCACTGGGGTCCATATCAGGTGCCGGTTCAAAAATCTCCACCGGTTTTGCACGACCACGCAACTGAACCAGCCCCATTGGACGCCACCAATCGAGTCCTGATCGTTCCATGGCTTCCCGGCTGGCGATCATATTTGTTTCAAGCTTCTTGTTGGCACTTTCCAAGCGACTTGCCGTATTCATACTGTCGCCAAGCGCGGTATATTGAATACGCCCTTCGCCGCCGAAATTGCCGATTACTGCTTCGCCGTAGTGCAACCCGACACGGGTTTTGCCGATTGGCGGAACGCCGGGTGGTGCAGTGTTGCGAAACTCTTCCCCGGCTTGCCACATTGCGTAGGCGGCCCGCGCGGCGCGTTCGCCGTCGTCGGGCCTCGAAATAGGAGCGCCCCAGAAAGCGACAACCGCGTCGCCCACAAATTTGTCGATCGTGCCGCCATATTCAAGCACGACATTGCAGAGCATATCGAGATAGCGGTTGAGCAGCGTCGCGACCATTTCCGGTTCGATCTGGTGTGATAATTGGGTGAACCCTTCAAGATCAGTGAAGATCACAAAAATCTCTCGCTTTTCACCGTGAAGAGCCAGCCGGTCCGGCTCATTCAAAATTTCGTTAGCGATGTCGCGCGGCAGATATTTGCCAAGTGCAGACTGCGCAAATTTGCGTTGCTGCGAACCAACTTGACGGGCGGCCGTTCCAACCGTTGAAAAGGCGATGATCCAACCGATGACCCAGCCAAAAGCGGGCAAAGTCTGGGTGTCATAGCCACTAGCATGCAACCAGAATGGCAGGCCGCCAATCAAGATAATCTGCGCTGCGAAATTCAGTGCAGTACGCGTGCCGCGAGTTTCCATCAGACTGGTCAAGCCGCCCGCAAGGACGACCGTAATCGCTAGGCCCCACAGCAGGGCGGGTGGAATCTGTCGAGGCTGCCTGTGGTCAAGCATCTGAGCCAATGTGCTTGCCAATACTTCAAGCCCGATCATCGGCTTTTGGGTGATAAGGTTGACCGGGGTATCAAAAAGGTCGGTGTCAACAATATCGCCGCCAATCAAAACATATTTGCCCTTTATCTGGTCTGCAAAGGCACTTGCTGTTGCTGGATCAGTAAACAGGTCAATCGGGTATGATGCAAAGACCTGACGTTGCGGGTCGCGTGGAAGTCGGAACGATATGCTCCCGTCATAAGTCTTGAAACTCTGATCCGACGGGAGCATCGCGCGGGGCAGAAATTCTGGTAAGTCCGGGCGCACTTCTGGCCAACTGCGTGCCACATTGTCATCGTCGGTTTGGAAACGGATGCTGGCGGGAGCGGCGTTACTGCCGACCAATCTGGAGATGAATGTATCGAGAAACGCTTGTTGGGCGTGCCGGATCGTCAATTCGTTTGCACCCGTTTCGGCATAAGCAAGGCGCGTTGGCGTGCGCATCGACCGCAAAGCCGAAACCAATTGTTCGTCTTCATCCTGTGGCTGGTCAAACAAGATGTCGATGCCGATTGCTTTGGGGCCAATTTCATCGATATTGGCCAAGGCTCTTGCCAATATCCCGCGATCCAAAGGTGACCGTTTTTTGGCACCAATCAATGTGTCGTCATTGTAAACGATCATGACAATCCGGGGGTCTTGATCAACGAGCGGCGCACCGTTGACCTGGCGAATGTCATACAGGCTGCGCTCCGCACTTTGGCTCAACGGCACAGACCAACTATATTGTGCGATAAGGATGGCGACGATCAGCATTAAGACCGTGATAAGGAGGCGGCCCTTGCCAAGTTCGTTTATAAGACGGGTTAACCGCTTCCAAAGCCTAGGCAATGAAAGGCCTGAGTTTCCATTGTTTTGCGCGGAAGGTTCATCGGCCATTTTTGCAACCTATCCCACTATCTCAACCTGACCAATGATATTCCATCCCTAGCCGCTTCGCGCAAGTCTGGGTATTGCACCTTTGATGACAGTTTCAATTTTCTTTGCACTGATCGGCGCAGGCCTCGGAACGGTTATTGGCAGCTTTCTAGCAACGCTGATTATTCGTTGGCCGCAAGGCCGTTCGATTGTGACGGGGCGATCCGCCTGCGATGGATGTGGTGTTACGCTATCCTTTGGTGAACTCGTGCCTTTGCTATCTTTCATGTTTGGAAATGGGAAATGCAAGGCATGCGGGGGCATTATTTCTAAAATCCATCCCATGATGGAACTTGGCTGCGCCGCAATCGGGGCGATGTCTTTGGTCCTTCTCCCCGATATCGGCGGATTGGCCTTGGCTATATTTGGATGGATTTTATTGGCACTCGCCATTTTGGATGTCTTGCACCTGTGGCTACCTGACCATTTGGTTCTACCCCTCGCGGTCTGCGGAATTTTGTTAGGGCCGTTGGTTTTTGACGTCAGCATGATTGACCGACTGTTCGGCGGGCTTGCTGGTTTTCTGTCGCTGGCATCGATTGCCTTTGCTTACAAGATACTGCGCAAACGTGACGGGATGGGTGGGGGTGACCCAAAATTATTGGGTGCAATCGGCCTTTGGCTCGGCTGGCAGCAATTGCCCTTTGTGGTCCTTTTGGCAGCATCCGCTTCGCTGATCGCGGTGTTGTTGCTCTATTTCCGGACGAAAGAATCGGTGGCTCTTTTGCGGTTTCCTTTTGGAGCGGCATTGGCTGTGACGGCGTTTGGAATAGGTGTTGTTGGCATTGCTTGATGCCGAAAACAAAATGGGCGAAGAGGAAAGCTGAGCGCAAGGATAGGAACGTTTCATGTCGCAGAAGATATTGACCGAACAACGTGGCCCCATCCTATGGGTGACATTGAACCAACCGGATAGCCGCAATCCGATTTCTGACCCCGATATGGTTGATTTGCTTGTCACGATCATGACGACGGCCGATGTCGACATCTCGGTTCGAGCAGTCATATTAACCGGCGCAGGAAGCGCATTTTCTTCCGGTGGCGACGTCAAGAAAATGGCCAGTGGCAACGGTGGTCTGCGCACGGCACTACCCGCACAGACGCGGCGTAACTACAAAACCGGTATTCAGCGTTTGCCGGTGACGTTTCAGGCCCTCGAAGTGCCGGTGATCGCCGCCATCAACGGCCCGGCAATTGGCGCAGGCCTCGACCTAGCGTGCATGTGTGATATTCGCATCGCTGCTAAGTCAGCGAAATTTGCCGAGAGTTTTGTGAAACTCGGGATCATCCCAGGGGATGGCGGCGCGTGGCTGTTACCGAGAATCATCGGATTTTCACGGGCAACTGAGCTCGCTTTGACCGGTGATATGATCGACGCTGATGCGGCTCTTTTGGCTGGGCTCGTGTCCAAGGTTGTTGACGATGATGCCTTACTGGCTGAGGCTGAAATCATTGCGCAGAAAATCGCCGCCAACCCGCCGCACGCTGTTCGCATGACCAAAAGGTTGCTCCGCGAAGGCCAAACCGCGACTTTGCCAAATATCCTTGAAATGTCTGCAGCGATGCAGGCGCTTGCCCATGCGACTGCAGACCATGACGAGGCAATTTCGGCTTTTCTGGAGCGTCGCAAACCTTCCTTTTCAGGGGATTGAGCATTCAGGCCAGCAATTCGATATCCCAATAAAGCCAATCCCGCCATGTTTCGTGCAGAAAGTTCGGCGGATATCCGCGGCCATGGTCTTGCAATTGCCACGTCGTCGGGCGGATGGGTTCAAGATGCAAATGCATGTGCGCCTGTTTGGGCGTCCGCCCGCCCTTCTTGAGGTTGCAGGCAGAGCAGGCAGTGGCGACATTTTCCCACGTCGTGCGACCGCCCTGCGCGCGGGGAACGACGTGGTCGAACGTAAGATCCTTGCTGACGCCGCAATATTGGCATTGAAAACGGTCACGGAGAAATAGATTAAAACGGGTGAATGCTGGATGCTGTGAAGGCCGGACATAATGTTTGAGCGCGATGACAGAGGGCAACTGCAACCGCGCGGTGGGACTTCGCACTTCCCGCGCATAATGGGCAACCACATCAACCCGATCCAAGAACATGGCCTTGACCGCCGTTTGCCACGGCCACAAAGAGAGGGGGTAATAGCTGAGCGGCGTATAATC
>JANNWX010000180.1:0-11015 GCA_031409315.1 Sphingomonadales bacterium
GGGGATCGGGTTGGCCTGTTCCTACCCAATGTGCCGCATTATGTCGCGGCCTATTACGGTGCGCTGGCAATAGGGGCGACCATCGTCAATTTCTCGCCACTCTATACAGTTGACGAATTATCGCACCAGGTGACGGATTCCGGCACGAAGCTGCTCATTACTTTGTCCGCTGCAGCCCTACTGCCAACTGCGCTCAAGGTTATGGAGCGCGGCGGGATCGAACGGATCGTCGTCGGTTCGGTTGCGGGTGTTTTGCCCAAAGCCAAATCGCTGCTTTACCGGCTGTTCAAGCGCAGTGAAGTTGCGGCCCTGCCCAATGACATGCGCGTCACCCGCTTTTCTGCTCTTATCGCCAATGACGGCCATTGTGATCTGCCTAGCATTGACCCCGACGATGTTGCGGTTCTCCAATATACCGGCGGTACGACCGGCGTCCCCAAAGGCGCAATGCTCACCCACCAGAATCTAAGTGCCAATGCGCGTCAGGTCGATGAAATTGATCCGGACAAGGACGGCGAAGATCGGATTGTCGGCGTCCTGCCGTTCTTCCACGTGTTTGCCAATACATGCGTTCTTAATCGCACGGTCCAATCGGGCGGCATGATTGCCATGCTGCCCCGCTTTGATGCGAAGGCGACGCTCCAGACGATTGCGCGGGTGAAGGCCACCGCGCTGCCCGGCGTTCCGACCATGTATCAGGCGTTGCTCGATCATCCCGACATTGCGAAGACTGATTTTTCGTCACTGCGTGTTTGCATTTCAGGCGGCGCGCCGCTGCCCGCCGAAGTAAAGACGAAATTTGAAACCGCGACCGGTGCGAAAGTTGTCGAAGGTTACGGCCTGACTGAAAGTGCCGGCGTCGTCAGTTGCAACCCTTATGAAGGGCTGAACAAGCCCGGAACGATCGGACAGCCACTGCCCGGCACCCACGTCACCCTGCTCGACCGCGAAGACCCGGCCAAACCCGCACCAGAGGGCGAACCGGGCGAAATCGCCTTTGCCGGGCCGCAGGTGATGAAAGGCTATTGGGGGCGCCCGGAGGCTGACGTCGACGTGTTTCAAAATGGCTGGCTGCGCACCGGCGATGTTGGCGCGATTGACGATGACGGTTATATCCGCATCGTCGACCGGTTGAAGGATATGATCGCGGTCGGCGGGTTTAAAGTGTTTCCCAGTATGGTCGAAGCCCAGCTATACTCCCACGAAAGTGTCAAAGAGGCGATCGTGATTGGCATTCCGGATGTTTATGCCGGTGAACGGCCCAAGGCGTTCGTGACGTTGCAAGACGGCGCCGCGATTGACGGTCCAACCTTGATGGCATGGCTCAACCCCAAGCTGGGCAAGCATGAACGTGTCATCGCGGTCGAGGTGCGCGATACTCTGCCCAAAACACTCGTCGGCAAGCTATCGCGCAAGGAATTGGTGGCCGAGGAGGCGGAACGCGCCAGCGGGGTGGTGACATAGGCCCATATTTGTCTCTCGCCCCTCGCCCGTGCTAGACCCTTGCCATGAATGCGCTAACCCATATCCACGCCAACCCCCCGCACGGTGCCGCAGCGGATTGGACCATCCCGCAAGGATGGGATGCCTTCACTGCGGACGAACACGCGGTGTGGGACACGCTTTTTGCCCGCCAATCATCGATGCTCGAGGGCAGAGCATCTAAGGCGTTTCTGCGCGGGCTTGATATGCTGCAATTATCAAAGCCGGGCATCCCCGATTACCACGAACTCAATGCACGGTTGATGGCGGCAACGGGGTGGCAAGTGGTCGCGGTGCCCGGATTGGTGCCCGATGCGGTGTTTTTCGATCATCTGGCCAATCGTCGCTTTGTGGCGGGCAATTTCATTCGGCGCGCCGATCAGCTTGATTATTTGCAGGAACCCGATGTGTTTCACGACGTATTCGGCCATGTCCCGATGCTCGCCGACCCCGTGTTCGCCGATTATATGCAGGCTTATGGCAAGGGAGGCCTCAGGAGCCTTGGCTTTGATGCGCTTCACAAATTGGCGCGGCTATATTGGTATACGGTTGAATTTGGGTTGGTTGAGGAAGACGGCGCGCTGCGCATATACGGTGCGGGGATTGTTTCGAGTTACGGTGAAAGCCGCTTTGCGCTCGATGATCCTAGCCCCAACCGGATCGGCTTTGATCTGACCCGCGTGATGCGCACAGAGTATCGGATCGATGATTTTCAGCAGAATTATTTCGTGATTTCAAGTTTTGAGGACTTGTTGCGGATCACTTTAGACACCGACTTTGCGCCGCTCTACGGGGCGTTGGAGCAGCTTCCAGACATTGCGATTGCTGATATTGTGGCTGGCGATCACGTCATGACACGGGGCACCCAGTCGCGCGCTGCCTGATCAATTACGCACTTCTATTACCACGTTCCGAAATCGCCAGGGGGTTGGGATGTCGTTCCGGTTGCGCGCACCGGGCGCTGCCACCCCATCCGCGTCCGTTTGCGTAAATGCAGGCACGGCCATTCACCTTCGCCCAATCTGCCAGCTATCCGCAATCCTTGCGCGCGATAAGCGCGGTTGACCGCGCGTACTTGTTTGTCGAGCAATCCTGCAAGGATCAGCGACCCACCCTCCCGCAACAGGACTGACAGGCTGGGTGCAAGTTCAATCAAGGGACCGGCCAAGATATTGGCAATGATCAGGTCATAGGGGGCACGCCGCCCGATCATTTCATGATCGGTGCCAGACGCCGTGCACAGCGCGAGGCGGCCCGGCTGCTGTCCAAGCATTATCCCGTTAAGCGTCGCGTTTTCCGCCGAAACGGCAACGCTGACCGGATCAATATCAGATGCAGTGGCATAGGCGCTTGGCCACAGGTGAAGTGCTGCAAATGCCAGCAATCCCGTGCCGGTGCCAATATCGGCAATATGGTCGAACCGGGCGCCGCGCCGCTTCAGGCTGTCAAGCATCTCCAGACAACCCGCCGTCGTTTCATGCCCGCCGGTGCCAAAGGCAAGGCTGGCCTCGATCTGGAAACATTTGGCTCCCTCTGGCGGATCGCTATTGTTGGTTGCGGTATGGATATAAAAACGCCCCGCGCTAACCGGCGCTAGGCCTGATTGGCTCAGCGTCACCCAATCTTCGTCCGGCAAGCGTTCAAGCTTTGGCTTCACGCGGCCCGCACTGGGGATAAGCGACTGGATCAGGGCAATGCTGGCCTTGTCCGGTTTGCCCTCAAAATAGGCATGCGCCTCCCACCGGTCGGGCCGAGTCTCGTCGGGCTCATGCGTCATCAGCACCGGTTGAGGGTCCATCAGGGCCAGTTGCGCAATGTCCCCGTTCAGCGCCTCGGCTTCGCCGCGGGTGCAGGGAAGGCTCAGCTTCCAAGCGTTCCCTTGTGTCGCACTGCCTGACGCAAAACCGGATGCCATTTTTGCTGGCAGTCGCTTAGCGGACATAGCTTGCGCCGTTCACATCGAGCACCGCTCCGGTCATCGATGGCGGCGCGGTGAGCGCGCAAAAGGCGGCTATTTCGGCAACCTCATCGGGCATAGCAACGCGGCCAAGCGGAATATCGGCCAGCAGGGCATCACCACCCCGGCTGGCGAGATAATCCTGCGCCATGCCGGTCATCGTGAAACCGGGGCAGATGGCAAAGGCGAGGATATTTTGCGCAGCATAAGCCCGTGCGATCGTCTTGGTCATCGCCACCATACCGGCCTTTGACGCCGCATAATGCCAGTGCGCGGGCGAATCTCCCCGGTGCGCCGCGCGGCTGGCAATGTTGACGATCCTGCCGCCCTGCCCGCGCTCCTGCCAGTGCAGAACGGCGCGTCGGCACAGATCAGCGCTGGCAGAGAGATTGATCTGCATCGTTCGTTCCCACCCGGCCAGCCAGTCGGCATCGGCCGCGTCGATTGGATTGCTCTCAAATACCCCGGCATTGTTAATGAGCACGTCGATCCGGCCATCCAGCTGTGCGCGCGCAGCATCCCATATCAAGGCCGGGGTCTTTGGGTGCGCCAAATCACCGTCTTTGCTGCTGGTGGCGACAAGCCTGATATTTTCGGTGGAAAGCCGGGCCGCAATCGCCGCGCCTATGCCGCGTGAAGCGCCGGTGAGTAGGATATTGATGGTCATATGCTTGGCCTTAGCCTTGTCTCTCCAATAGGGCAAAGGCGGTTGCGCCCGCTGGCCAACACGTTAAAGGTCTACATCGCTTTCTGATCGTTTTTGGGGAATGAACATGGCGCAACCGCCGTCACGACCGCTTTCGCCGCATATGGGGATTTACAAATGGGGCCCGGCGATGGCGGTGTCGATTCTGCACCGCGCCACCGGCACCGCGCTGGCCACGGCGGGCATGATCGGATTGGTCTGGTGGGTGCTGGCCGCAGCGTCGGGCAAGGAAAGCTATGACCAGTTTGTCGATTGGGCAAGCTGGTGGCCGGGCAAGGTCGTGATGATTGGTCTTAGCTGGGCCTTTTTTCAGCATATGTGCTCAGGCTTGCGGCATTTCGTTCTCGACGTTGGTGCTGGTTATGAATTGAAGGCGAACAAACTGGGGGCCATCCTAGTCGTCCTTGCGGCGGCCACAATGACCGCGACGCTTTGGGCCTACCTCTTGCTCGTGAAGGGATGATCGACATGGGTTCAGGAACAGGATTGGGTCAGGTCCGAGGCCTTGGTTCGGCCAAGCACGGCGGCGATCACTGGATCAAACAGCGCACGACCGCGCTCGGCAATCTGGCGCTTTTCACGTGGTTCATCACGTCGCTGGTCCGGTTACCCGATTATAGTTTTGACACCGTCCAGATGTGGCTGTCTTCGCCTTGGGCGGCGGTGCCGATGATGCTCTTGGTCATTTCGGTCTTCTGGCATTTCCGGATCGGGTTGCAGGTCTTCATCGAAGATTATGTCCATGATGAGGGGCTGAAATTCGCGGCCCTTGTCGCGCTTAATTTCTACACATTCGGTCTTGGCGCGACGGCGATTTTCGCCATTGCCAAGATCGCCTTTGCAGGGGCGGCGTAATGTCAGACGCTTATAAGATCATCGATCACACCTATGACACCGTCGTGGTCGGCGCGGGCGGTTCGGGCCTGCGCGCAACGATGGGCAGTGCGGAGGCGGGCCTGAAAACCGCCTGCATCACCAAAGTGTTCCCAACCCGCAGCCATACAGTCGCAGCCCAAGGCGGCATCGCGGCTAGCCTTGGCAATAATTCGCCCGATCACTGGACATGGCATATGTTCGACACGGTCAAAGGGTCGGACTGGCTGGGCGATCAGGACGCGATTGAATATATGGTGCGTGAGGCACCTGCTGCTGTTTATGAACTTGAACATGCCGGCGTGCCGTTCAGTCGCAATGCCGATGGCACCATCTATCAGCGCCCGTTTGGCGGCCATATGCAGAATATGGGGGAAGGCCCGCCGGTTCAGCGCACGGCCGCCGCCGCCGATCGCACCGGCCATGCCATCCTGCACGCGCTCTACCAGCAAAGTCTGCGCTATGACGCGGATTTCTTCATCGAATATTTTGCGCTCGACCTCATTATGGAAGACGGCGTCTGCCGGGGCGTGATCGCTTTGTGCATGGAAGACGGGACGATCCACCGCTTCCGTGCCCACGCCGTGGTGCTGGCGACCGGCGGTTATGGCCGTGCTTATTATACCGCGACATCGGCGCACACCTGCACCGGTGACGGCGGCGGGATGGTTCTGCGCGCGGGCCTCCCCTTGCAGGATATGGAATTTGTCCAGTTCCACCCGACCGGCATTTACGGCGCGGGCGTTCTGATCACCGAGGGCGCGCGCGGTGAAGGCGGCTATCTGACCAATTCACTGGGTGAACGGTTCATGGAACGTTATGCCCCGTCGGCCAAGGATCTGGCGAGCCGCGATGTCGTCAGCCGTTCGATGGCGCTCGAAATGCGTGACGGGCGCGGCGTTGGCCCGAACAAGGATCATATTTACCTCCACCTCGACCATATCGACCCCAAGGTGCTGGCCGAACGGCTTCCCGGCATTACCGAAAGCGGCAAAGTGTTCGCCGGGGTTGATCTGACGCGTCAACCTTTGCCTGTCACCCCAACCGTCCATTATAATATGGGCGGCATCCCGTGTAACTATCACGGGCAAGTTGTCACCAAGAAGGGGAAGGATGATGATAGCATCGTTCCCGGTCTTTATGCGGTTGGCGAAGCGGCCTGTGTTTCTGTGCACGGCGCGAACCGGCTTGGCTCCAACTCGCTTATCGATCTGGTCGTGTTCGGCCGCGCAACAGGCCTGCATTTGAAAGACAATCTAAAACCAGGCGCGCCGCACAAGGCCTTGCCCAAGGATGCGGCTGATCTGGCGCTGGCCCGGGTGGATAGGTTCCGCAATGCCAAAGGCGGATCGCCGACCGCGCAGGTGCGCCTCGAAATGCAGCGCACGATGCAAAAACACTGCGCCGTATTCCGCGACACCGCCTTGCTGGATGAGGGCAAGACCCTGATGACCAAGGTCAATAAAATGATGGCCGACATTGCGGTGACAGACCGGAGCCTGATCTGGAACACCGACCTGATCGAAACGCTCGAGCTCGACAATCTGATGGCTCAGGCCGTTTGCACAATGGAATCCGCCGCCAACCGCAAGGAAAGCCGCGGTGCCCACGCGCATGAAGACTATCCAAAACGTGACGACAAGAATTGGATGAAACACACGATCAGCTGGTTCGACGGCTGGGGCGGCAGCGGCGGAGCCGTTAAAATCGATTACCGCGCGGTGCATGAATATACGCTCACCGATGAAGCGGAATATGTGAAACCTAAGGCAAGGGTATATTGAGCAAAGCTGGCGGCAGACTGCTTTTTCAGCGCTTTGCCCCGGCTCTGCGTGCGCAGGACTGGGCGGCTGCGGCAATCGAATTTGTCCTTGTCATCTTAGGAGTGTTTGTAGGATTTCAGCTTACACAGTGGAACGACGACAGGCAGGATCGGGCGCGGGAGGTTTCATTGATGCTGAACGTCGCACGCGACTTGCGCGACGATGTGACCGAGTTGGACGAAAATCTAGTGAACGCGTCGTCCCGTATGGCATCGCTGGATCGCTTGCTGCGATTGGCCGGAGATTGGAACCCGCCCGCCGAATTTCCCTCTTCTCGGTTTGTTATCAAAGTCGAACAGGTTCCCCCATTCAAACCCAATTCGGGTTACACGATCGGGATCGAGACGTTCGTTCTTGCTACCTACGACGGAAATCGGTTCGCGTACGATGCGCTGATCAATGCCGACGGTCCTATCGTCGTCCGCGATCAAGCGCGACTAAGCGATATCCAGAAATATTACGCTTCGGTCGACCAATTGCGTACGTTTGAACAAGGGTTGACTCAAACTCGTTTTCGCCTTTTCGACTCCATGCAGACAGAAGGGCTTTCTGCAGTTGATGGATCGTCATTCGAGAGTGTTGCGCTCATTGTGCGACGAAGCCCGCAATTACGGGCCGCGATCGAGAACTATTGGCTCTATACTAACCGACAGGTTTTTGTGACACGCACCTTGAGTAGCGACGCTACCAAATTGGCTGGCAGGATCGAGACTGAATATCGGCAGTGATGGCAGAATTCGGCGCCATTGCACTCAATCTCACCCTTCCACCCGCCCCGCCCCAGCACGTCCGGGTACGTCACGGCGTACAATCGCGCCTTCGCCATCAACCACGCATATGTGCGTCGTCTTGTCAGATACATCCAAACCTGCATAAATAGTCATGGTCACTCTCCTCCTTTGGAACCCCGAAAGGATGATTCCGTATCAAGCAGGAGAGTGGCTAACTCAATTACACAACGTCACCGTAATTCGAGAATTTTGGGAATTCTGTCTTTGAATTTTGGTCTTAGCTAATGGATGCTACGATTGACGGCCAGCCTCCGACATCACGCGGTCGATTGCTTCAATCTCCTCCTCAAGCGTTCGTAGTTCCGCTTCGAGTTGGCTGATTTCCCTACTCCACATACCCTCCGTCCACGCATGCCTAAATGCGCCCGGCTGATCTTCACGGAGCCGGTCTCGGACCCGCTCCTCCTCATCTTGTTCGCGCGAAAGGCGACTGATCTTAATTTCGAGTTGTTGGATGCGGCTTTGCCGCTTTTGGTGCTCAAACTCCAAATCATGTCGATTCAGCCTAGAAAGACTCCGTGCCCAATTGCTGAGGATTTTTCCGTGCCCTTCGCATTCTAAGCACCCTATTCGCTTGGATCCCGCGCATTTGGAGCAGTTCGCATGTCTGCCAGCGCCGTTACAGCCCGAACAGACAGATGCACCCTTTCCCTGGCAGGCTTGGCACTGGACGTTTCCCTTGCCTCCACACCGCCCACAGGTGCGATTGACCGTAACTAATCCGAGGAACTTCCCTTTGACATTGCCGGTCGCACCACACGTGGAGCAGGCTTCACGTCCTTGGTTGCAGCGATTGGCACAAGCCAGCTTGCCCCGCTCATTGCACGACGGGCAGATGCATGCGACGCACGTTTGATATCCGAAGCCCGAACAGGTGCTGCATTCATTATAGACGCTCATGATTCCCCCTCCGATAAGGCCGGCCGAACAAGAATACCGCTAACAAACTGGAGACTGCCGCAATAACAAGTTACGATGCTCCAAGTTATTCAGGGAATCCGTATTAATTTCATACTCTTGAAGGCTCTCAATAATAACTTGAAAACGCGAGCGTCGAACGTCGCACCCACCCTTTACCAGATAAACGCCAATCGGAACGCCACGCTCAAACTGGCGATTTACGTATACACGGAACCCGCTCAGCAAACAGAGATACAGCATGTTTGGCAACAGTATATAGTCGGCGATATATACCAGACCGTCGGGCTGCAAAACGCGGCACAATTCCGCCAGCCCCAGGGCCACGTTGAGCAACGAGTCAAGTGGATTGCCCGGCCCGAGGATCATTGCCACCGTAATGAAGTCAAAAATGCCATCAGCGCATGGCAGGCTTCTGATATCGCCAAAGCCCGCGTCAAGGTCACTGGATGTTAGCCGTACATCAATCCCCT
The DNA here is from genome assembly GCA_031409315.1 of Sphingomonadales bacterium. GTDB lineage: Bacteria > Pseudomonadota > Alphaproteobacteria > Sphingomonadales > Sphingomonadaceae > Aquisediminimonas. The sequence continues at coordinate 9,024 of JANNWX010000180.1, forward strand.
TCATCCGACACCCGAAGCGTTGGTAGTGCAAATAGTGCGGTGTGAAGGTTGGTCGAAATGGCGATTGCAATAGGGACGATCCAGAAGAACGCGCTCGCGTAAACACGATGCATCCGACATCCAGTCCTGCGGTTCCTCGAAAGCATGAGCTATATGCATCTGAGAAATAGAAGCATTCCAGCGTCGAACGAGGGGACAAACACGCACGCTCACCGAGGTTCTCGGTGCAGTAGACACGCCGCGCTCGAACTGCAGCTTTGGACGTGCGTTCCCGCCATCGGTGGGCTTCGGCGAATTCAAGAAGCGGTCGAAACGTATCCGCGATCCGCAGATCGACAATGTTTCCGCCGGGCTGCGGCTCTATGTGCATTTCCCCGTCACGCAATTCCAACAAATCCGCACAGGGTATCTTCGCGTCCATCGCTACAGCATTGCGCCAGCTAGTCAGCATGATTGGGAGAGTTCCGTGGACACAATACAAATTACCCCGCCTTCCGCCGTTCCCCCTCAACCACGCCGCGCAGTGCCGCGTTGATCGCGGTTTGATACCCGCGCACGCCTTTCTGCTTGGCCCCTTCGACTATGCTCAGAACAGGCTTGAACCAATCGATCAGATCGGCATCGAGCCAAATCTTGATGCGCTTCGTGACTTTTGGGGCTGCCGACGACATTTCAAGCATATCGTTCACCCCGCCACCACTGGTTCCAGCACAATCCTTAACCGCATACCCGTCGCAGCCGCCAGCTTCTCCAGCGTTCGCGTCGAAGGCTTGATCCGCCCGCTTTCCAGCCGCGCAATGGCACTCTGGCTCGTCCCCATACGCTCGGCGAGTTCGGCTTGGCTGAGGCCGGCATGGGCGCGGGCGCCGATGACCATATTGGCGCGGGCAAATTCCTCCTCCAGCGCGTCATAGGCTTTCACATATTCAGGGTCCTTGCGCCATTCAGCGAAAGACTCTTCGACAGGAATGAATTTCCGGCTCATTTCACTTCCTTTGCCCGTTTCAGTGCATAATCGATGACACGTCTCGGCGTTTTCTGCGTCTTCTTCACAAAACTATGAACCACCACAACACGCTTGCTTGTCGCGGTCACGTAGAGCGACCGTGCGATACCGTCGCGTCCCGAAAGCCTCATCTCCCATAGCTTTCCTTCGAGATGCTTCACATAAGGTTCGCGCATACGCTCCAAACCATTTGAGCGGATCATCCCTGCAATACGTTCGAAACTCGCACGTGCCTCATCCGACAAAACATAGACCTCAGCCCTAGCTTGTTCATCGAGATATTCGACTGACCACATTCTGTGCTATACCGTTTTTGATATTATTTGCAAGCGAAATCGCTCCGTCGCCGATCAATCCCGCTCCCTGTCACCAGCACCCATATAAAGCTCCCGCCCGGTCTCGTCATACACCTTGCTCATCTCCGCCATGCCAGCCTCGGCTTCCTCGGTCGCAATGAACCCCTCGCTGCCCTGATTCTGCAACCGCGCGAATTCCCTCACTTCCTGGCTGATCTTCATCGAACAAAACTTAGGCCCGCACATGCTGCAGAAATGCGCGGTCTTGGCGCCTTCCGCCGGTAACGTCTGGTCGTGATATTGCTCCGCTGTGTCGGGGTCTAGGCTCAGGTTGAACTGATCGCGCCAGCGGAATTCGAAGCGCGCCTTGCTCAGCGCGTCGTCGCGGACTTGTGCCGCCGGGTGGCCCTTCGCCAGATCCGCCGCGTGCGCCGCGAGCTTGTAGGTCACGACGCCGACCTTCACATCGTCGCGGTCGGGCAGGCCGAGATGCTCCTTGGGCGTCACGTAGCAGAGCATCGCCGTGCCGTACCAGCCGATCATCGCCGCACCTATGCCGCTGGTGATATGGTCGTAACCCGGCGCGATGTCGGTCGTCAGCGGGCCGAGCGTGTAGAACGGCGCTTCGCCGCACACCTCAAGCTGCTTGGTCATATTCTCCTTGATCTTGTGCATCGGCACATGGCCGGG
>JANNWX010000181.1:0-6927 GCA_031409315.1 Sphingomonadales bacterium
CAGGTCCATTGTTTCACGTGAAACATGAAGGGTCATCCGCAGCCACGCCTGCGCCTCTTCCTCGGTCATGCGGCGCGGCGTTTGGCATGGACGAGGATCGTCGCCAGCGCGGCCGGGGTGACGCCGCGAATACGTTCCGCCGCGCCCAATGTGGTTGGCCGGGCCGATTCGAGCCGTTCAACCATTTCCACCGAAAGCCCCGCCATCGCCCGATACTCGAAATCCGCAGGGATCCTGATCCCTTCGTTCGCGCGCATCGCCCTGATCTCCGCCTCCTGTCGCGCAAGATAGGGCGCATAGCGTGCGTCTTCGATAAGTTCTGACAGCAGATCATCCGATACATCAGCAATCTCTGGCACAAGCTTCCTCAAAGCATCCCGGCCAAGCCCGGAAAACCGCAACCAAGAAAAGAGCGGTTGGCGGGTGCCGTCATCCCGAATATCGGCACCAGCGGCGATCAAGGCCGCGCTTGGCACGATCCGTTCCAACGCAACCAGTGCTTCGGCACGCGCAGCCGACAGCGCGGTAAATTGGGTGGCGCGCTCAGGCCCGACACACCCTGCCGCCAACGCCAGCGGGGTCAGCCGGGTCGCCGCATTATCAGCGCGCAAATGCAGCCGATACTCGGCCCGCGCCGTCAACATTCGATATGGCTCGGTTATCCCCTGCAACACCAGATCATCAATCATGACGCCAATGTAGGATGACGCCCGATCAAGGATGATCGGCGCTTTGCCGCCCGCGAGCGCCGCCGCGTTAAGACCAGCGATCAACCCTTGTGCTGACGCCTCTTCATAGCCTGTGGTCCCGTTAATCTGGCCCGCGCAGAAAAGCCCCGGCATCGCGCGCACTTCCAATGTCGGCGCCAGTGCGCGGGGATCAATATGGTCATATTCGACCGCATAGCCCGCTTGCACAATCCGGGCCTGTTCTAACCCTGGGATCGATCGGACAAATGCCTGTTGAACGTCAAGCGGAAGCGATGTCGAAATGCCGTTGGGATAGACCAAAGCGTCATCCAGCCCCTCAGGCTCCAGAAAAATCTGGTGTCCGTCGCGGTCGCCGAAGCGGTTGACCTTATCCTCAATCGACGGGCAGTAGCGTGGCCCCTGTCCCGCGATCGCACCCGAATGCAGCGGTGACCGGTCCAGACCGGCGCGAATGATCGCGTGGGTATCCCGCGTGGTTCTGGTGATCGCACAGAATAGCTGCGGCGCCGTGCGGCACTGGCTCAGGCTTGAAAATGTCCAGTCACCAGCGTCTGAAGGCTGCACATCAAGCCTCGACCAGTCAATCGTCCGTCCGTCCAGCCGGGGCGGCGTTCCAGTTTTCAGCCGCGCCATCGGCAACTTCAAGGCTCGCAATTGTCCACCAAGGTGGGTTGCCGCCGCTTCGCCAACCCGGCCGCCAATGCTCTGCGCCTCGCCGCAAAACATTTTCGCGTTGAGGAAGGTTCCCGTCGCCAGCACTACAGCTTTCGCTTGCAAAACCCGGCCACCACCCAACACCAACCCCGATACCGCGCCGCCATCGTCCAGCCGCAGCGATTCGGCGGCGGCCTCGACAATCTCAAGATTGCTGTGCGCACCCAGCAAAGCATGGACCGCCGCCTTGAACAATTTCCGGTCCGCCTGAATGCGTGGGCCCTGCACCGCTGCGCCCTTTGAGGCATTGAGCATGCGGTAGTGGATAGCCGCCGCATCGGCAGCACGCGCCAATAGGCCGTCGAACGCGTCAACCTCGCGCACCAGATGACCCTTGCCCAGCCCGCCGATGGCCGGGTTGCAAGACATTGCGCCGATTTGATTCTTGTCAAACGAAACCAGCGCCGTCCGCGCGCCCATCCGCGCAGACGCCGCCGCCGCCTCGCATCCGGCGTGGCCACCACCGACCACAATGACATCGAACCTATCCTGCATGATCCCGCCGCTACGCCGCAGCGCGGGTGCCGTCAAATATGTTTCACGTGAAACGGGCGTCACTTCCCGATGCAAAATGTCCCAAACAGCGCGTCGAGCATATCTTCAACGCCTGCGCGGCCCGTCAGCGCGTCGAGCCGGTTGCGCGAGGCACGCAGATGTTCAGCAATGATCAGCAAATCTGTTTCGCGCGCGGCACCTGCCAATTCGTCGCAGACATCAGCAATAATTGCGCGGTGCCTCTGGTTCAACGCCAATGCCCCGGCCTTCGGCAACAAAGATTGCGCCCGACTGATCATTTCACGCTTGAGATCATCAAGACCCGCGCCCGTCAAAGCCGACACCAACAGTCCATCACCTTGGCTACCCAAATCTGCCTTAGCAACAATCTGGATCGACCGGGCACTGTCTGGGCGCTGTGCTGACGGGCCAAGCCACAGAATCAGGTCCGCGCTGTCCATCGCCGCGCCGGTCCGTTCCATGCCGATATCTTCAATCGCATCGCCCGACCCACCGTGCAGGCCAGCGGTGTCGATCAACAGCAACGGCAGGCCGTCAAGCTGGACCGGTGCTTCGATCCGGTCACGCGTGGTGCCCGCAATGGCAGACACAATCGCCGCGTCTCTTTCAATTAAAGCATTGAATAAACTGGATTTTCCGCTGTTTGGTGGGCCCGCGAGCACAATCCTGACGCCGTCGCGCAACCGCTCTGCTGGTGGGGCGGCCAGGAGCGACGCCATCTCCTCCGTGAGCGCCAAGACTTCCGCCTGCGTATACCCATATGCAACATCATCTTCGTCACTATGATCGAGTTCGGCCTCGACCAGCGCGGCTTGGTGCAGCAATCGTTTCTGCCAATCGGCAACCCGCCGCCCCAACCCGCCTTCGGCTAGCGCAAGCGCCGATTGCCGTTGCCCTTCGGTTTCCGCGGCAAGAAGATCGGCAAGGCCTTCGGCCTCGGCCAGATCGATCCGCCCATTTTCAAAGGCACGCCTGGTAAATTCACCCGGCTGAGCGGTGCGTAGACCATCCTGCGCCGCCAACGCGGTGAGCATCGCAGCCACCACCGCCCGCCCACCGTGCACATGAAATTCGGCCACATCCTCGCCCGTTGCGCTCGCAGGACCCGGAAACCATATGGCCAGTCCGGTATCCAGCTTTGTGCCGTCGCGATCCCGAAACCGGCAGAGCGTCGCCGCGCGGGGCTCTGGTAAGCGCCCAGCCAGTCCGGCTAAGGCTGCGCCCGCACCCGGGCCGCTGACGCGGATCACCGCAATGCCCGCGGGCGGCAACCCGCTCGACAGCGCAAAGATCGTCTGCTTGTTCAGTTGTTCAGTCCCGTTTTTTGCCCTTGCCAGCACTAGAGCTGGCAAACTGACCGACGAGATCCTTTACGAAATCAACGCCTTGCCCACCCATCGGCAACCACGTGCGCACCATAGATTCGACGACATCTGGGGTCAGCCCCTTGGTCATCGTATCTTTGATCCGGTCAAGATAGACGTCATGGACGCCCGCAAGGTCGGGCAAGCCGATCAACCGGCGCACTTCTTCGGGGGTGCAATCGACTTCGATATTGAATTTCATCGGGCTTTCCTTCCCTGCGGTGGGGTCTTGAGATACGCGCTCATTCCGCCCATTACTGCGCCATGCCAGGGCGAACCGCAACCATCAGAATCGAAAGCCCGATTGGAATGCTTACAATCTGTGCGAGTGATCGACATTTGCTTTCAGTTCGGATCGCCCATAGCGGCGAATGCGGCGCGGTGAGTAGCAGGAGCGCCACCACCAGCCACCCCATTCTAGACGCTGCCCGCAGCCAAATTGACGCCTGGTTTGCGGGCGCGCGACAGAATTTCACCCTGCCGCTTGCTCCGCTCAACAGCGAGGAAGGCGAAAAACTACGCGGGGCAATTGCGTCGATCCCATACGGCCACAGCGTCACCTACGGCGCACTTGCCGACCGCACCGGATCGGTTGCACGCGCCGTGGGGCAGGCCTGCAAAACCAACCCCTTCCCGCTCATCATCCCGTGTCACCGCATCACATCAACGTCGGGTCCGGAATTTTATTCGGGCGGCGATGGCCCGAGGACAAAAACATGGTTGCTCGATTTTGAATATGCGCATCTGCCCACTGACAAAAGGACAAGATTGTTATGACCATGACCCAGATTGGTGATTTCGCCGCCTATATGGCGGCCCCAGAAGGTGCCCCAAAAGCGGCCATCATCATCATTCAGGAAATCTTCGGCGTAAATCCCGGCATCCAGCAGAAATGCGACGCGTTGGCGCGCGCAGGCTATCTGGCCGTTGCGCCGGACCTGTTCTGGCGGATCAAACCCGGAATTGAGCTAAACCCCGACGTTGAGGCCGAACTGAACGAGGCCTTTGGCTATTTCCAAATCTATGACGCAAACGACGGTGTTGTCGACATCGAAGCAGTGATCAAATGGCTCCACGCACAGAGCATTACCAATGTCGGCTGTGTCGGATACTGCCTTGGCGGGCGGTTGGCCTATATGGCCGCGTGCCGGACCGATATCAGCGCGAGCGTAGGCTATTACGGCGTCATGATTGATCAAATGCTGGGCGAGGCACACGCGATTGCCAACCCGCTGATGCTCCACATCCCGACCGCCGACCATTTTGTGGGGCCTGAAGCGCAGGCCGCGATCCACGCCGAGCTAGGTGGCCATGCAAAGGTCACGCTGCACGATTATCCGGGGCTAGATCACGGTTTTGCAGCAGAAACCGGCAACCGGCGCGATGCGGACGGCGCGCAATTGGCCGACGCGCGGACGGCGGCTTTTTTTGAGGCACATTTGGGGTAAAGGTGCAGCCGATCCGGAAGCGGCAGTTATCTAACCCGCGAACATCATCACATGTGGCGCAACTTCGTTCCAGCCTTCCCAGATCATCTTGCCCGCGACATAGACGATAACTGCAAGCCCAACCCAGCCGATCCAGCGGTAGCGTTCAATATATTGGGCAATGATATTGGCGGCGATCCCCATGAGCGCGACCGCGAAGATCAGGCCGACGATCAGAATGCCGGGATGTTCGCGCGCCGCGCCCGCAACTGCCAGAACATTATCCAGGCTCATCGACACATCGGCAATGGCCACGCCCCAAGCGGCAGCGGCAAAGCTTTTTGGGGTTTTGATGCCTGAATGCTCATCACCAGCTATTTCAGGTGACCCCGCGGATTCGCCTGCGCCGTGGTGCAGATCACGGTACATCCGCCACGCCACCCAGAGCAGCAACAACCCGCCAGCAAGCACAAGGCCGACGATGCCGAGCAACCAGGTAACCATCAAAGCAAAAATGATGCGCAAAACAAGGGCCGCAATCACGCCGATGAGAATCACTTTCTTGCGCTGTTCGGCGGGCAGCCCAGCTGCAAGCGCGCCGACAACAATCGCATTGTCCCCGGCGAGCACCAGATCGATCATCAACACCTGAAGGAAGGCCGCAAACGCCGCCGGTTCGGTGATATTGGCAAAATCATTGACAATATGGCCCCAAATCTCGGCGGGACCGCCCAGTGACGGGGTTGCAGTTGCGACAAGCAGGCTCAACATATCAATCACACAGGCTCTCCGAAATAAGCGACCTCGGGCATAGGATCATAGAATTTATGAAGCAAGGCACACCATAACTGATAGCGATCAGATTTGCGGAATCCATCGCGGTGATCCGCAATTCTGCGCCATTTGACCAGCAGCAGATAGCGGCCCGGCGTTTCGACCGCCGGGAAAATCTCGATTCCCAGAAACCCCGGTGACGCCGCGATCAGGGGTTTTGCCTCTGCCAATGCCGCCTCGAATGCATCCCCTTCGCCTGCGCGAACATCCAGCAGGGCATGCTCGATGATCACCCGAACCTACTGGTTCATGGAATCGAAGAAGTCCTCGTTGGTCTTGGAATCCTTCATCTTGTCGAGCAGGAATTCCATCGCGTCGATCGTGCCCATTTGCATCAGGATGCGGCGAAGAACCCACATTTTCGATAGCTTGTCCTTTTCGACCAACAATTCTTCCTTGCGGGTGCCGGATTTTCCGACATCGAGTGCTGGGAAAATACGTTTGTCGGCAACCTTGCGGTCAAGCACGATTTCGGAATTGCCGGTGCCCTTGAATTCTTCGAAAATGACTTCGTCCATCCGGCTGCCAGTATCGATAAGCGCGGTCGCAATGATCGACAGCGATCCGCCCTCTTCGATATTGCGCGCGGCCCCGAAAAAGCGTTTGGGCCTCTGGAGCGCGTTGGCATCCACGCCGCCGGTCAACACTTTGCCGCTTGAGGGAACAACGGTGTTGTATGCGCGGCCAAGCCGGGTGATCGAATCGAGCAGGATCACCACGTCCTTTTTATGTTCAACCAGTCGTTTGGCTTTTTCAATGACCATTTCGGCAACCTGCACGTGGCGCTGCGCGGGTTCATCAAAGGTTGAGGAAACAACCTCACCCTTCACGCTGCGCTGCATGTCGGTCACTTCTTCGGGCCGCTCATCAACCAGCAACACGATCAGGAACACTTCAGGATGATTGTCGGTGATCGCCTTGGCGATATTCTGGAGCAGCACGGTCTTGCCGGTGCGCGGCGGGGCAACGATCAACGCGCGCTGGCCCTTACCCTGCGGCGAAATGATGTCAATCACCCGCGCTGATTTGTCCTTGACCGTCGGATCAAGCGTGTCGAGCGTCAGTTTTTCATCCGGATAAAGCGGCGTCAGATTGTCAAAATTGACGCGGTGGCGGACCACATCAGGATCGTCAAAATTGATCGTGGTGACCTTGTTCAGCGCGAAATAGCGTTCCCCGTCTTTGGGGCCGCGAATCTCACCCTCAACCGTATCACCGGTGCGCAGGCCGTGCTTGCGGACCTGGTTTGGCGACACATAAATATCGTCGGGGCCAGCGAGATAATTGGCCTCTGGCGAGCGCAAGAAGCCGAAGCCGTCCTGCAACACTTCAATGGTGCCAAGGCCCATGATCTGGGTGCCA
>JANNWX010000182.1:0-13846 GCA_031409315.1 Sphingomonadales bacterium
CGCAACCCACCGAAAATCTGATAAGCCGCCGCGATGATCGCCATTGGTGCCGCAAAAGCAATCAACGGCAGGTCAGACCCAAACATCGTCGCCAGAAACAGGCTGCCGCTATAGAGAGCTGCAGGCAGATAGATCAGCACATTGCCGAACAGGAAAAGTGCGGAAATAAATGTCCGAATGCTGCGACCGCCATAGCGCCGCTCAAGCAGTTCTGTCACCGTGGTGCACTTGTTCCGGTAATAGATTGGCACAAAAACGAACGCGAGGATCAGCAGCCCGAAGAAGCCCGAAATCTCCCACCAAGCGAGCAACAACATCTGGTTGCCGTTCATCCCGACAAGTTGTTCGGTCGACAGGTTGGTCAGCGTGATCGAACCCGCGACAAACAGCCACGTCAGCCCGCCGCCAGCCAGAAACACGTCCTTGCCCGATCCGTCATGCCCCGCCTTCAATTTGCGGACTTTGGCCCATGTGGCGTAACCGATCAGCGCGGTGACGATCAGGCAAACCAGAATTTGAACGCCGTCAACTGTGGGCAAAGACGCCATATATTCTATCCTCCCGCGCCTGCTCCAACGGCAAGACTGCGCGCATTTGGTGACACTAGTGAAGCTTTGATGCAATCACAGATTGACGCTGCGTGAAAGAAGTCGGCATGAAAGACGCGATGACCAACAATGAACCAATGCGCCTTGGCGTTTGCTACTATCCCGAACATTGGCCCGAAGCGATGTGGGCCAAAGATGCACGACATATGGTTGATATCGGCATCTCGCGGGTGCGAATCGGTGAATTCGCCTGGAGCCGGATTGAACCGCAACCTGGCCATTTTGATTGGGGATGGCTCGACCGGGCCATCGAAACGCTCCACGCGGCAGGACTGGGAATTATCTTGGGTACCCCCACTGCAACGCCGCCAAAATGGCTGGTCAATGCCAATCCGGGGATGCTGGCAATTGACGGAGAAGGGCGGGAGCGCCGGTTCGGTTCGCGTCGGCATTATTGTTTTTCCAGCCTTGCCTACCGCACGCAATCCGAGCGCATTGTTCGGGAAATAGCCAGTCGATACGGCAACCATCCTGCGATTGTCGCTTGGCAAACCGACAACGAATATGGCTGCCACGATACGGTCGTCAGCTATTCGGCGGACGCCGCGCAAGGATTTAGGTATTGGCTGGAAACAAAATATATCACCGTTTCGGCATTGAACGCGGCTTGGGGCACCGTGTTCTGGAGCCAAGAATATAGGACGTTTGACGAAATTGATCCGCCCACTCTCACCGTGACCGAACCACATCCGGCGCATGTTTTAGATTACCGACGTTTCTCGTCCGATGCGGTCGTTTCCTACAACCGGATGCAGGTTGATATTTTACGCGCATCGTCGCCGGGGCGCGACATCGTTCATAATTTCATGGGTTTCTATACCGAATTTGATCATCATGCTGTTGGCAAAGATTTGGATGTGGCAACGTGGGACAGCTATCCACTGGGCTTTCTGGAACAATTCTGGTTTCCAGTTGCGGACAAGTTACGTTACGCGCGGCAGGGCCATCCCGACATCGCAGCGTTTCACCACGATCTTTATCGGGGCTGTTCAAACGGTCGCTGGTGGGTGATGGAACAACAGCCCGGTCCGGTAAATTGGGCACGGTTCAACCCAGCGCCCTTGCCCGGTATGGTCCGGTTGTGGACGTTGGAGGCGATGGCGCACGGGGCCGAACTCGTGTCCTATTTTCGTTGGCGACAGGCACCTTTCGGGCAGGAGCAGATGCACGCGGGCCTGCTGCGCCCCGACAGCAGCGAAGACGAAGCAGTCTTAGAGGCACGTGCGGCGTCAGCTGATATAGGCAAGATCGGGGCGGTGGGCGCTGCCCCCCAATCCGTTGCCTTGGTTTTTTCTTACGAGGCCGATTGGCTGTTTAGAACGCAACCGCAAGGTGCGAGTTTTAGGTATCTCGAATTGGTGTTTGCATTTTATTCGGCATTGCGCAGCATCGGCCTTGATATTGATATCGTCGCGCCCGATGCCGACATGAGCGGTTATAAGATGGTTGTCGTGCCCAGCTTGCCGATCATGCGCGACGATATTGTCCAGAGCCTTGCCCGCCTAACATGTCCGGTCATTTTCGGGCCGCGCACGGGCAGCAAGACCAGCGACTTTGCAATTCCTGCTGGATTGCCGCCCGGCCCCCTGCAAACGCTGATCCCTCTAAAGGTGCTGCGTGTAGAAAGCCTGCGTGACAGGCTGGATATATCTGGTGACAATTTTGTGGTTCGGCGGTGGTTGGAACATGTGGAAACCACAATATCGCCCGACATTGCCCTTGAAGACGGGCGCGGGATCGTATTTGCCAACAGGAATTTCCGCTACCTTGCGGCGTGGCCCGATGATGCGGTGCTGGAACGCGTGTTGGTCGCGATGGCGGGGGAAGTCGGGCTGGCCCCGATTTCATTGCCCGAAGGGATCAGAGTGCGCCGTGCCGGTGATCTGGTGTTTGCATTTAACTATGCGCCGGAAACCCGGAATGTTGCTGGAATTCGGGGACGTGGAGGCGACTATCTTTTGGGCGGTGATGTGCTTCCCTCAGCTGGGGTCGCAGTTTGGGCGAACAAATAGGCGGAAGGAAACTATTCAGTCTTCTGCGAAAATCGGCGATTTCGACCCCGAAATACCCAACCTGACTTCGAACAGTCCACCCGCTTCGGGTTGCTTCTTTAAGGCAGCGTCACTCAACCCAAACCGCGCGGATGTGACATAGAGGCGGTCGAGTTTTGGCCCTCCAAAGGCGCAACTCGTTGGTCGTTGAACAGGCAAATCTATTTCGTCGACAACTTCGCCTTCGGGCGACAAACGGCGGATGCACCAGCCATCCCAGAATGCGATCCAGAGGTGGTCATCACAATCGACCGTCATCCCGTCTGGAAATCCGTCACGAGGCGCAAATTGTGCAAAAGCCTCACGGCGGAGAGGATTGCCAGCGGCGTCAAGTTCGAACCGATAGGTGATGGCGAGCGCCGAATCGTTATGATACATTATACGACCGTTGACGGAAAAGGCTGGTCCATTGGTGACCCGATACCCATCATCGACACGAACCGATCCGAAGTCGGGCGATATCCGGTACAGCGCGCCGCTTGTTTCAACTTCGGCATCATCCATCGTGCCAGCCCAAAAACAGCCTGTCGAATCTACCTTCGCGTCGTTAAACCGGTTCTGAGGTCGATCCATTTCGGGCTTGTGGATAGTGCCAAACTTGCAGGATTTGGGATCGAACAACGCAACACCGTCCCGCGTCGTGACAATCAGCTGCCCCAATTTTGCGAGCCCGATCGATGTTACCTGATGATCAGTCTTTATCGAGAGGTTCGTGCGGGTTATCGGGTCAAAACGGCGAATTTCATTCCCTTTGATATCCACCCACCATAAACAATTTCTCCGGTGGTCCCAAATCGGACCTTCGCCAAGAACGGCCTTCGCCGCATCCACACACGCAATTCTCACTGGCATTATCATCCGCACATTGTGTAACAGATCACAGGCAGAATCCAACCAAGTAGGAAAAAAGTTTATGCCAAACGACCCGTTTATCGCCGTCGATTGGGGAAACAGTAACCGGCGGGCTTGGCGAATTGACGCCGACGATAAAGTTGACACTCATTACGCCGATGATCGCGGGACATTGAAACTGAAAGGTGTCGGTGTTGATGCGGCGATATCCGAATTGCGGGACGCGTTTGGTGACTTGCCGATGATGATGGTGGGCACGATCGGTTCGGCAGATGGGTGGGGCGATGTCGGTCGTTTGTCGTGCCCGGTCACGCTGGACCAGATTGCATCGGGCCTTGTCTGGATTGAGCCGCACCGGACGTCCATCGCGTGCGGCCTCAAATATGAATCCGGCGCGCGCGTTGATATTTTACGCGGTGAGGATGTGCAGATATTGGGAGCGGTTGTGGCTGGCCTGTTGCCTCGTGATGCACACGTCTGCCAGCCAGGAACGCATAGCAAATGGGCAACACTCGTTGACGCAGCATTAGTTGGTTTTTCAACGTCGATGACCGGAGAGGCCTTCGCACTTATCCGGTCGCACAGCCTGATTGGTGAACATATGGGTGCCAAAGCAGTCGTTGGCCAGGCGTTCATTGATGCTGTGAAGGACGGAACATCGGGCGACCTATTGTCAAAATTATTTGGGGCAAGGGCTGCTGTGATGTTGGGTCATATGTCACCAGATGATTGCGCTTCGCGGATAAGCGGGCTGTTGATCGGTAACGAAATTGCGTCACATATCGGACGTGAGGTGATCTATTTGCTGGCGAGTGGGACATTGGCACCATTGTATGAATCCGCAATTGAGGCTTTAGGTGGCACGGTTATCGTTCGCGATTGCGACGCGGCGTTTATCGCCGGGGCAATTGCCATCTGGAGGTCGATATCATGAGCCCCTTGTCGCAATTTCAAACGGCAATGGCCGCCTGTCCATTGGTCGCCATATTGCGCGGTGTGCGCCCTGAAGAGGTGGTTGAGATCGCCGAGGCACTTATTGCGAGTGGAATTTCGATCATCGAAGTTCCACTGAACTCACCCAACCCACTCGCCAGTATCGAATTGCTGGTCCGGGCTGCAGGCGCGCGTGCGTTGATCGGGGCAGGGACTGTCCTCAGCGTTGATCAAGTCAATGCGGTCGCCGCCGTCGGCGGGCGATTGATCGTGTCACCAAATGTCGATCCGCTCGTTATACGGGCGGCAACGCAATCTGGAATGGTGGTTTTGCCGGGCTACGCAACGCCAACCGAGGCTTTCGCGGCAATCGCGGCAGGCGCAACTGGATTGAAGCTTTTTCCGGCCGAAGCAGCATCACCGGCTGTGCTCAAAGCGCACCGTGCCGTGTTGCCGCATCAAGTGCCGATCTTGGCAGTTGGCGGTGTTGACGTCAGCAATATGGAAGCTTGGCGACAAGCAGGTGCAGATGGATTTGGTCTTGGTTCCGCATTGTTTAAGCCAGGAATGACAGCGTCCGAGGTTGGGATGCGCGCAGCGGCTCTGGTTGGGGCCTGTGCCGCGCGATGACGGTGTCGATTGCCATATTGGGTTACGGAAAGATCGCTGCGGACCAGCATGTTCCTGCGATTGCGGCGACCAACGGTTTTCATCTTGCAGCGATTGTCAGCCGCAGGGGGGAGGGGCCAGCAGGAATACCGGTCTTTACATCGATTAAAGACTTGGTGGATAGCGGCATCCATATTGACGCCATCTCGCTTTGCAACAGCCCGGCAGAACGATTTGATGCTGCCGTGGAAGCGATCAATGCCGGGCTGCACGTCTTTCTTGAAAAACCACCAGCAGTCAGCCTTGAACAGGCCGAAACACTTGTTCGCTTGGCCAATGTCATGGGTGTCACCCTGTTCGCGTCCTGGCATGCACGAGCCAATGCGGCAGTTGAGCGTGCCAAGGGGATGCTTGCTGATAGGGAGGTTTTACGCGCGCAGATACGCTGGTGTGAGGATGTGAACAAATGGCATCCGGGACAGGACTGGATCTGGCGTGCAGGCGGCTTTGGCGTGTTCGATCCCGGCATCAACGCATTGTCGATTCTGACCCATATCCTGCCGTTTACGCTCACGTGCGATCAGGCAAGACTCGACGTGCCTGTTGGATCCGAAACGCCATTGCGGGTGGAAATGTCTCTTCGCGCCGACGACGGGGGTTTTGTTGCCAAGGCGGTGTTTGACTGGTCACCCATTGTTGAAGAATGTTGGGAAATCATCATCGAAACGAGCGACGGAACAGTTATGCTCGATCAGGGAGGCATGCGGCTTTGGGTTGACGGGGCTTGCCTTCTGACGGCCCCAGACGAAGAATATCGTCGGCTCTATCTCCAATTTGGGGGGGTGATCAAAACCGCAACCAGCGATGTTGATCTGTCACCGCTTCGCCTTGTCGCGCAGGCCGAGGCGATCGGCACGACCCACCGGGTCGACTTTGTTCCTGTCCGTTAATCGCCGTCAGAGGTTCTGGCTGAGCCGGTCGGACACAAAATTTGGGGCCGCAAGGCTGGAGAGAGCCAGTGGATGGGTGCCAGATGTCGCTTCAACAATAAGGAAGCGGTTGCCGTCTGGATCGGTGCCTGTAACGCAAGGAAGCCCTTCTAGTGGCTGTGACTTCACCGTCGCGATACCCACAGCTGCAATCCGTTCAACCTCTGCCTCCAGATTGTCGCAGGCAAAACCGACATGGCGATATCCCGGCTCATCAATCCCGGCCAACCGAACACCGCGGGTTTCCGGATTAAGATATTGCCACATCTCGAAAATGAGATTGTCGGCCATGATCCATTTGGCTTTGACCTTCACATCATCAAAACCGGTTATGGCTTTGAAGGCTGGGTTGGAAAATGTTCCTTCGCGGTGGCAGGGTCGGCCAATCAGTTTGACATAGAAATCGGCCAGACGCTCAAGGTCTGATGAAACTAAGGCCACATGTGCCATCCAAGGCGGGGTCGTCGGCGCTTCGTTGGAAACGCCCTCCACTTCGATCAGATTGGATTCCAAGTCTCTGCCATAGGCATAGAGAACGCCGGTCCCAAGGCCTGTAGGCTGTGCACTGAACGTGATCCCATGGCAGGTAAGCGTGTTCCATGTTCCGTCGCTATCACCAGATTGGATGCAAAAATGGCCAATCCCGGGATCGCAGACCCTGTGTTCTGTATCGCGTGTTGGCAGGGCAGTTGGGTATAGCGCAATAAAGCCATTTGGCGCAGCAAGCCAGCGAGGGTTGGAAGCTGATTCCAATGCTTTGAACTGCACAGCTGTTTCATAGATCGAAGCGATGGGCGCCGGATCCCGCGTATTGATGGCAATATGATGGATGGAGAGGGTCATGTCGCAATAAACTCCCTTATGGCATTGGCGACAGCGACGGGCCGTTCGTGAATGACGGCATGGCCGGCGTCCGCAAAGCGTTCAATGCGCATGTCTTGGACAAAGTCATGCAGGCCATCGAGCAGAACCGGCAACATGGCCGTGTCGCGCATGCCCCATACGACCAAGGTCGGCATTTTTATGCTAAAATTCTCGTCAAATATCCATGACGGAAGTTCAGCCGTTTCGTCGGGTTCCGGCACAACGAAGGGTGAGGCGCGATACCAATTGGTCATCGCTGTCATCGCGCCGGGTTGTGACCAAGCTTTGGTAAAGATCGCTTTGGCTGTTTCGTCAAAGGCAGGGTTGGCCGCGAACATCCGATCCCACATCGCCGCAGCGCCGCCCTCTAGCAGAATGTTTTCAGAACCTGCCACTCGAAGACGGGTGATATATTGTGAAGCGAGACGCTGAGCTTTATCCTCAACCAGAGCCGTCTGGAAAAGTGCGGGGTGGGGGGCGTTGGCGATGATCAAGCGGGAAACGCGGTCGGGATTTCGCGCCGCATACCACCACGCAAGCGCCCCGCCCCAATCATGTCCCGCAAGGACGAATTGGTCGATATCAAACGCATCGGTCAGTGCGTCGATATCACCCAGCAATCGGTCAATGGCATAATCCTCGATCCGATCCGGCTTGTCCGACAAGTTGTAACCTCGCTGATCAGGTAGAATGCACAGATGGTCCTTGCAGAGTTCCTCCGCTACACGCAGCCATGCTTTGCCTTGTTCTGGAAAGCCGTGGAGGAAGAGGATGGGCGGGCCCTCTCCGCCGCTGTTTACGTTGAGTGAAAGCCCGCCAAGCTGGATATGCTTCGCACGAAAGCAGGAGTCGTCCGCTTTCATATCATCCCGCGCGCGCGCCACCATCAACGGGGATGATTGCGCCGTTGACGAAGCTTGCCTCCGGCCCAGCCAGAAATGTCACCACATTAGCGACCTCTTGTGGATCACCGTAACGGCCCATCGGCAGGCGGGCCTGGAAATCTCTGGCAAAAGCTTCTGGGTCATCGGGCTGCTTTGCCAGCGCCAATTGATCAATCATGTCAGTGGCAATCGGTGCCGGGCAGACCGCATTCACCCGGACGCCCTTTCGGCCCAGTTCGGCCGCAGCAGTCAACGTCATCCCGACAACGGCATGTTTGCTGGCGGTATAGGCGAAAACGCCCTGTCCGCCGCCAAGCCCGGAAATCGATGAGATGTTGATAATCGAACCTTTGGATTTCATCAATTCGGGCGCAAGATATTTCATGCCCAAAAAAACACCGCGCGCGTTGACCGCCATAACCGCGTCGAAATCGTCTTCCGGATAATCAATCAGCGACCCGAGATAGCCCGAAATACCGGCATTGTTTACCAGCACGTCGACCCGACCAAATTTCGATAATGTAGCGGCCAGCGCCGCCGCCCAATCGGCGGCGACCGAAACATCACCAGCGACGGCCAGGCAGGTCCGGCCATTGGCTGTAACGACGGCACGCAAGTCGTCAGCATTTGTTCCAGCCAGATCGAGTGATACAATGTCGGCACCCATCTGAGAAAATCTCTCCCCGATGGCAAGACCAATGCCGCGCGTGCCACCGCTGACCAGCACAATTTTATTGTCCATTGGCCGATCCGGTAATTGCGTCACTCTTCATTCTCCCAACGGGCGGCGTTAAACACTTTATTATAATATACGCCAATTAGATATGGCATTGTCACGGCTTGATCAGTCTGGCGTTGATCCAATCCCACGTCGTTCAATCCAATTTTGAAATGCCCGGTGTCGCGTCGCATTCAGTGGATATTTCATCAGCAGGACGACCGGCAGGATCATCACCATCGCCGGTAATATACAATAGAAAATGCGCAACCACAAAATCTGATCCGGCCCGTTGGCGATGGCGGCATTGGCCTGATAACCGACCAGCGCGAGCAGGGTTAGCGATGCGAACTGCCCCACAGCCTGCGCAAAATTGACGACCATACCGGTGACTGCAAACAACGTTCCCTGTCGCCGTTCACCGCTGATCACCGTGTCGACGTCGGCGCTGTCGGCAACCATCGCCGCAGGCAGCAATTCCAGCGCGCCAAAGCAGAATCCTTTGGCAATAAACATGATTGTAAAGGCGGTTACGTCGCCCTTGCTTAGCGTGAAAATTGCGATGTTGGTCGCAATCACCATCCCAAAGGCCCAGGCAAGCGCACCATGTTTCCCAACTTTATTGCCGAGCCATAGCCAAAACGGCACGGCGAGCAGGCCAGTGAAAAAATAATAGACGTAAATGATCCCGATATTGGTAACGCCGATCACATCACGCGCGAAAAACAAGGTTATCGTGATCCGGAAGGTTTCGGCGATGAACCCGAACAGCAAGACAATCGTAATACGCCTGAACGGCCCGTTGCGACACATTTGCCTCAGCGTCTTTCCAATTTTCAACGGTCGGTGTGCCGGGGCATTTGCAGGTTCGGGCACGAAAAAAAACAACAGCGCACCAAAAAATGGCAAACCAATAAGCATCGCCACGCTGAGCGAAGATAAAACGTCGGCGGATGTCGCGCCTTCGGCTCGCAGGACGATGGCCGGGATCAGAGTTGCAAAAATAAGTCCGGCAAGACTGAAAATCTGACGAACAGACGCGATCAATGTGCGGTCCTCATATTTGTTCGATAACTCTCCGCCCCACGCATGGTATGGCAATCGGGTCATCGTAAAGCCCAGATAGGTGAGTGTTAATGCGGCGATAAAATACAGAAATCCAATCCCGACGGGAGGATTGAACAGCAGCCACACACCGACCATCAAAACCGAAACGCCAATTGGAACCCATATTTTCCGGCGGCCAATGGCAGGGCGCCAGCGGTCAGTCAGCAGACCGATGAAAGGGTCGGTAATGATGTCGGAAACCCGAGCTAACAGCATGGCAAAGCCGAGCAGAGCAAGTGGTATCCCCAGTTCACCGGCATAAAATGGTGCCAAATAGATTGAAAGCGGCAAGCCAATTGTCGACAAAGGAAATTGCAAGCCACCATAGGCACCCAGCGTCCACCACCGTAATCCGCTGCGTTGTGCTCGATCAGTCACGGCTCGCTCTCCCATTTATTATATAGTTCGTCACTAAATCGGAATGGCGTTATTGCAAATGATAATTGCTGCGCGCCCCGCACCAAAGGCGCTAGGCTGCACTTGCTTACCTCTCTGCCTCCATCAATCTTGTCTGGCGTCTGCCGCTTCGTTGCACGGCAGCCCCTTGACTGCTGTGACAAGCGTCTGCTTTCGGCCTTGCAGACTCATAAGCCGACAGTACGGAACCCCAACAACTTCGTCGATCGACCAGCTTCCATAGCCCTGTCTCAGCGACCAGCTTGCAACGCATTTGCTCTCCCCACTCCAGAGTTGATATATTTGCTATTATTGCTATTTTGGCAAGAACCTCGATTCGAAGGACTTAAGCAATGCCTCAGGCCACACCGAATGCGCAGCGCGCTAATGTGCCGCTGACCCGCTTTCACAATCACACCGGCGAATTTCTTGATCTTGCGCTGAATGGGCCGGTTACGCTGACCAAGCACGGACGCGCGCAATGGAAAATTGCAGAGGCGGGATATTATGACCGGCTTGAGGCGCTGGCTGCTGGCAATGTGCTGGCCGCGCTCAATCGTGAACACATTTTCACCGCCGACCTGGCCGACGATTTGGCGCGACGGATCGCGGCGCAAATGCCGACCGCCGAAGAGCTCGCTCAGGATCGCTGGAACGATGACTGAACGCCGTTTTCCCCGGCCCGGCGACATTCTCAATTATATATTCCTCTTCGCGCATGAGGCAAAGGCCCGCGACGAAGGCATCAAAGAGCGCCCTTGTATGGTCATCATGACGATACCCGAAGAGCAGCGCGTGCTCGTTGCCCCACTGACGACCAAGGGGGATAGCTACGCCGATACGCTTCCCGTTCCTGATGCTGTGTGCCGCATCGCCAAGCTGCGCGGCCCGACGTCGGTTGTGCTCACAGAGTTGAATATCTTCACATGGCTTGGCTATGATGTGCGCCCGCTCCACGGCAGTGATGACATCTATATCGGGCGCTTCCCTCCCGGCTTTACCAGCAGTGTGATGGCAAAGATCAGGCGCCGCAGCCCGGTTGAACGCGACTGATACAATGCTCTCGGCACAAAGGTGTCGGGCGTCCGGCACCCCGTTCCATCGCCCGAGGCGGTGGGCCATGCCATGATGTAGACATGAAAACCAACGAAACGAACATCACTATCGATGGGATGCACTCACCTTCGATTTTGCATCGGATGGGTATGCGAAAAATCAAGCAAAGCTGGTTGTGGGAGCTTTTGAAGTTCGGGCAGGACCGACAGGAAAATGCGATGCAGCTGACCGAGTGACTATTTTTTGAAGCCCAAGAAGTGGTGCCAAATCAGTGCCAAAATAATTCAAGCTAGGAGCACTATCGTCATAAGTCATTGAATTTATGGTGGACACACTTGGGTTCGAACCAAGGACCCGCTGATTAAGAGTCAGCTGCTCTACCAACTGAGCTATGCGTCCGTATCGCGGTGGCGTCAGGCTTTTGGCCGGTTGATTCGCTTGGCGAAGCAGCGCCACTAGCAGTGCTTTCAAGATGTTGCAATGCAACCGCCAAGGCGTGTCACAGCGAACGCCGCGTGCGGTTGTGGCGCTCAATGGACATGAGAATACCAAGGCACAGCATCACGGTTAACATGGCTGTGCCGCCGTGTGACACCAGCGGGAGAGGGATGCCGACCACGGGTGCCAACCCCATGACCATCAACAGGTTGATCGTCACATAATAGAAAATGGTCATGGTCAGGCCGGCTGCGGTTAATCGACCGAACCGCGTTACCGCCCCGTTGGCGACGTTCATTCCCCAGCGTGCGATCATCAGAAACAGGCCGATTACGAACAAGCCGCCAAGCAACCCCCATTCTTCGGCCATCGTCGCAAAGACAAAGTCGGTATGGCCTTCGGGAAGATAATCGAGATGGCTTTGGGTGCCATCCAGATAGCCTTTGCCAAAAATCCCGCCGGACCCGATGGCAATTTTTGACTGGGTGATATGGTAACCTGCGCCCAATGGATCGCTTTCCGGATCAAGGAAGATCAACACGCGTTTCTGCTGATAATCATGCAGCTGGCTAAAGGCGACAGGAACGGCCGCCAGCATCAAGCCCGCGCCAATCAGAAATAGTCGCAGCGGCAATCCGGCAAGAAACATCACCGTGATGCCGCCAGCTGTAATCATGAGCGCCGTGCCGAGATCAGGCTGCAGCATGACGAGTGCTGCAGGAAAGCCGATCATCGCGGCTGCTGGCCAGATCGCGTTCCAGCGCCGGATTTCACCTGCGGGCAACAACGAATAAAAGCGGGCGACAGCAAGGACGATAGCCAGTTTCATCAATTCAGAAGGCTGCAACCGGATGATCCCAAGATCGAGCCACCGTTGGCTGCCGCCACTGATCCCCCCGGCAATTTCAACGCCGATCAACATGATCAATATGATGGCATAGCCGGGGAACGACATTTTCTGCCAGACGATCTCGGGTATCCGGGACAGGATGATCGCCATCGTCAGAAAAATCGTAAAACGGATGATGTGGCTCGATGCCCAAGGTGAAAAGCTGCCCCCCGCCGCCGAATAGAGCACGACCGCTCCAAAACCACCCAACGCGATCACGAGCAACAGCAAGCGCCATGGCAGTTGCGCAAGCGGCGCGGGAATGAAGCCGTCGGTCATTCCTCGCTCTCCGTGGTGGTTGGAGAAGAACCGGTCGCCGGTGACACTGGCTGGTCCGCCACCGGCTGGTGGGCGGGCGGCGTGTGCAGCTTAGTCTTTTCGGCCACCGCTTTGGCGACTTCGCTGTCTTCGACGCTATCCTTGCGTCCGGCACCGGGCTGGTTGGCGGCTTTCCAAGTCGTCGCTTCGCTGGCCATCCGGGATTTTATGTCGCCACCCCATCCGGCTTCAAGCGCAGCAAGCGCCGCATTGGCCTTCGCTGGATCATAAAGATAGGTGAAGAAATCCTTGGCAACCGGGGCGCCCGCGCGTGCGCCGCCCAAACCATGTTCGATGACGAC
Organism: Sphingomonadales bacterium; assembly: GCA_031409315.1. Lineage (GTDB taxonomy): Bacteria > Pseudomonadota > Alphaproteobacteria > Sphingomonadales > Sphingomonadaceae > Aquisediminimonas. Next base: position 13,015 of record JANNWX010000182.1, read on the forward strand.
GGCTGCTGCATAACGCGGCTGTTCAACAGGTGCAAAGCAGACGAACAGCCCGTGATCACGGTATTTCCAGGGTGTGCCGTCTTGGCCGCGTTGACCACTGGTAATTTTGCGCACCTGCGCTGTTCCGGTCTTTCCGGCCATTGTGATGCCGTCCAAAGGCAATTTGCTGCGCACGGCGGTCCCGGCACCGTTGACCACAAGGTCCATGCCGTCGCGGACAACCTGAATATGCTCCTCAGGGAAAGGAAGGCGCGCCGGAGCCTTTCCCTGTCCTGCGACGAGATGCGGCATCACCATTTTTCCCGACGCGATCCGCGCCGCCATCACTGCCAGTTGCAGCGGATTGATAGATACATAGCCTTGACCAATCGTTGCATTCAATGTGTCGGATTGGGTCCATTCCTCATCATATTTGCGGCGTTTCCATGCGCTGTCCGGGATCGTTCCATAACGCTGCGAGGTGACAGGCAGGGGAAATTCCTGACCAAGGCCAAGCAATTTGGCCACCGGCGCAATTGCATCATAACCAATGCGACGACCCATCGCATAGAAATAAGTGTTACAGCTTTTCATAATGGCATTGCGCATGTTCATCGGGCCGTGCCGCCCAAGACACCTAAACGTGCGGTTGCCGAGGCGGTAGCCACCATTGCAGACGACAACCTCTTCGGGATCGACGCCGTGTTGCAACAAGGCCAGCGCCGCCGCCGGTTTGATCGTGGACCCCGGCGGGTAAAGCCCTTGCAGGGGTTTGTTGAGGAGCGGGATATGATCGTCTTGCTGTAGCATTTTCCATTCGCCGCGCCCGATGCCGTCGGAAAAGCTGTTCGGA
>JANNWX010000183.1:0-2118 GCA_031409315.1 Sphingomonadales bacterium
TTGATTATACACGTCGACGATCACAGCGTCGATGGCATCAAGGGCAACGCCTGCCGCTTCAAGGCCCAGCCCCTTGGTATTGGGCACGCGACCAACAGCCCAGAGGATCATGTCGGTTTCGATTTTCCCTTGATCTCCGCCGTCGATGAGGATGGAGCCATCGGCTTGCTTTTCTGCGGACATGAACGGAAAGTTGAAACGAACATCAATTCCCTTGGCGCGCGACATGGCGACCAGTTTGTCGACAATTTCATCATCATAGGACCGCAGCATTCTGTCACCGCGAGTCACAAGCGTCACATCAACACCGAAGCTATGCAATATGCCCGCAAATTCATTGGCGATATAGCCCGCCCCCGCAATCACCACGCGTTTGGGGAGCGCGTCGAGATGGAAAATTTCGTTTGATGTGATGCCAAGTTCCGCGCCGGGGACGTCGGGAATTGCCGGCCAGCCGCCCGTTGCAATCAGGATCGTCTTGGCCGTCACAACACGGCCACTTGCTAACAGAATCGCGCTCGGCCCCGCAATGGTCGCGCGCTCGGTAAATGTGGTGACCTGATTATTTTCAAGCGTCTGGGTGTATAGCCCCTCCAGCCGCGTGACATCGGCCTGAACATGATCGCGCAACCGCGGCCAGTTGAAGGTAGCGCCAGTGATGTCCCAGCCAAAACTTTCCGCTTCATGCAAATCTTCGGCAAAATGTGCGCCGTAAACCAGCATCTTTTTTGGAACGCAGCCGCGAATAACGCAGGTGCCACCGACACGATATTCCTCTGCCACAGCAACTTTTGCCCCGTGCGAAGACGCAATACGTGCCGCGCGCACCCCGCCTGATCCAGCACCAATGACAAAGAGGTCAAAATCAAAATCCGGCATATTCAATCCTTTTGGTCGGGCATCATTTAGTTGCCCGCTGGCATAGCCGCCAACATGTTTTCGCAATCAGACTGATCGAGGTTACAATCCAGCACGGTCGAGCAAGACCTTTGTCGATGGATCAAAGTCAATACCGCCAGAATCGATGGCCTTCGCCATTTCCTTGCCGAGCTCAACCCCGAATTGATCGAACGGATTGACGCCCAACATGACGGCATTCGCAAACACCCGGTGTTCGTAAAAGGCAATCAATGCGCCCAAAGTGCGCGGATCAAGCTGGTCGAGCAGAATTGTCGTCGATGGACGATCACCGCCATAGGCACGCGCCGGATCCTCATGCGGCTTCCCCGCCATCAGCGCCGCGCCTTGGGCAAAACAATTGCCGAGCAATTGGCGGTGATGCCCGTCGTCCAGGTCGTGCCCCGGTTCAGCAACTGCGACAAATTCAACCGGGATCAGATGTGTCCCTTGATGGAGAAGCTGAAAAACCGCATGCTGTGCATCGGTCCCCACGCCGCCCCATGTGACGGCGGCTGACGGTGTGGTCAGGATCGCGCCAAGACTAGAAACCGATTTTCCGTTCGATTCCATTTCAAGCTGTTGTAAATAAGGTGCGAGGAGGCGCAACCGTTCATCATAGGCAAACACCGCCCGCGTTTCGCAACCACGCCCAAGTGTATAATAGAGGTCAACAAAGGCGGCGATAACTGGCAAATTACTTTCAAACGGCGTCAGCCGGAAATGGCGATCCATCTGCGCTGCACCTTCGAGAAATTCCTCAAATCCGGCCCAGCCAAGTGCCATCGCAACCGGAAAACCGATGCTTGACCAGAGTGAATAGCGGCCACCAACGCTCTGCGAAAAAGGGAGAATACGGGTCTCGTCAACGCCCCATTCGAAAGCTTTTTCCGGAACGGCAGTCAGGGCGATCACGCGACCGCTTGCATCCTCAACGCCTGCGTCGATCATCCAATTGAGGGCGCTTTCGGCGTTTAACAATGTTTCGCTCGTTGTGAATGTCTTCGAAGCGATAACCAGCAGCGTTTTGTGCGGGTCAAAACGGGTAAACACTTGCTTTAATGCAGCCCCGTCTACGTTAGACACCACGGCGACATCATAGCGACCAGCGTCGCGACAAAGGGCATCAATCAGCAATTCTGGCCCCAGCGCCGATCCGCCAATCCCGATGTGCAGCACATGGCGGATATCTCCCATCGCGCCTGCCTCGATTGCCTCGAT
>JANNWX010000184.1:0-9774 GCA_031409315.1 Sphingomonadales bacterium
AACGCGACGCTTATACCGACTTGGTCTGGCTTGCCGGAACAACTGCGCTCAACAGGCTCCAGCGTCCGGCGGATGCGCAAGTGATGTTCGAACGCTACGCCGCTGCCGCCAAATCAGCGCAAACCCGCGCCAAAGGGCTATTCTGGGCCGGAAAGTCAGCTGAATTGGCGGGCAAACAGCAAGAAGCCGCCGCCATATTCGAACAAGCTGCCCAATTATACGACCAGTTTCACGGCCAGATGGCAAGTGAAAGGCTTGGCCGAAAACCCGTTATCCCGTCCTCCGACCGCATGATCGATGTGTCCGCCGCAGAACGGCAAGCGTTTAATGAAAAATCGGTCGTGAAGGCGCTCGTCCTGCTTGGCCAACAGGGCAATTGGCAGGATCAGTCGCTGTTTATCCGGTCATTGTCGCTGGCTTTGAACACGGATGCTGAACATGCTCTGGCAACCGAGCTTTCACGCCAGATCAACCGCACCGACCTGAGTGTTCTCGCCGGAAAGAACGCCAAAAATATGGGGCTTACCGGATATACGCTCGCGTCCTTCCCCAAACAGGATGTCCCGGCAGAACATCTTGGAAACTGGACGATGATCCATGCGATCACACGGCAAGAAAGCCAGTTTGATCGTCGCGCAACCAGCCCCGTGGGCGCAAAGGGCCTGATGCAATTGATGCCGGGAACTGCGCGGGAAACTTCAAGAGCAGCTGGATTAACCTATGATTACGGCCAGTTGATCGAGCCGAAATATAATATCGCCCTCGGCGCAACCTATTTCGGGCAATTGATGGATATGTATGGCGGAAACTATGTCCTGTCAGTCGCTGCCTATAATGCGGGACCGGGCAATGTGAACAAATGGATCCGCTCATATGGCGATCCGCGCACAGGCATGGATATTTTGACGTGGATCGATGCCATTCCGCTGTCTGAAACCCGCAATTATGTTCAGCGCGTGCTTGAAAATGCGGTGGTTTATGATCAGTTGAACCCAACGCGGCGGCAGCACATTACCCTTGCCTCACTCCTCGGCACGCCACAGGCACCGCTGGATCGCCCGTAAATTACGGCTTTCGTGGATCAGCCGAATTACATCACCGCCGCTGGCCTCGCCCGCTTACGGACGCGCTACACAGACCTGTTCGAAAATGAACGACCAAAACTTGTCGAAACGGTCAGCTGGGCCGCTGCCAACGGTGACCGTTCTGAAAATGGCGATTATATCTACGGTAAAAAGCGATTGCGTGAAATTGACCGCGAATTGGGCTGGTTATCGAAACGCATGAAAGCTGCTAAAATCGTTGAGCCAAACCAACAGCCTGACAAAAGCCGCGTCTGGTTCGGAGCCAGTGTGACCATCGCCGACCCACAAGACAACCAACGCCACATAACGTTGGTTGGCGACGATGAATCGGATGCTGGAAACGGTCACATCGGCTGGAATTCGCCTTTGGCACGCGCGCTTAGGGGCGCAGCTGTTGGCGATCTCCGTCGCGTGACACTACCATCTGGTGAGATCGACTATGAGATCATTCGTCTGAACTACCCCGATCCGTAATGGCAACGCCCAACGCCGCCTCGGCAAGTGCCACGACATCAGGATCAGCGGCCAACGGCTCCATCTCGACCTGCTTTTCAAGCGCATCGGCAATTGACGTCAAGACGGCAATGCGCGCCGCTTTCTTATTGTTGCCATCAATCACCACCCACGGCGCCCAGCGGGTATCGGTGCGTTCAAACATATCGTGATAGGCGGCCAGATAATCCGCGCGTCGCGCGCGGTTGCGGTAATCATCCTTACCGGTTTTCCAGCGTTTCCAAGGGTCTTCTAGGCGGTCCTGGAACCGTTCGTCCTGTTCCGCCTGCGTTACGTGCATGAACAATTTGATCAGGGTTACGCCATTGTCGCGCTGTTGCGCCTCGAATTCATTGATTTCGTCATAGCCGCGTTTCCAATCACGCTCCGAACAAAAACCCTCGATCCGCTCGACAAGCACACGGCCATACCAGGTCCGGTCAAAAATGTTGATTTCGCCTTTGCCCGGCAGCCGTTTCCAAAACCGCCAGAGAAAATGACGAACACGTTCCTCTTCTGAAGGCGCTGCAATCGGCCAAACCTGAAAATAACGCGGATCCCAGCCCGACGTCAGCCGACTGATCACCCCGCCTTTGCCCGAGGCATCCCATCCTTCAAACGCAATGATCGCGCTTTTCCCGTGGATGATATGGGCAATCTGGATCCGCGCAAGACGTTTTTGCAGCATCAGCAGATCGGCATCATAATCGCCGTCATATTTCTCGGCCTGTTCAAAGTCGGAAAGGTTGATTGTCATGTGCCCACCCTAGCCACACAGAACACAGAGTCGAGCCGCGCCAATCGGGTGCACCCAAATGGGACATTTTCGAGAGTGCTAGCGGATTGGTTTTGGTTGCGAGCCGAGACGACGAAGGTCAAGCTTTGGAGGAGTTCAAGGCCTTTATCGGCAAGCGGGTGGACGATGCGTTGGCAAGTGAGTCGATCAAGCGAACCATCCGAGATATTGCGGACGAAGAGTTTGCACGCGATGAAGCCCCCTGATCAACCCGTCTCCTGGCCCAAGGTAACGTTGTCGCGAACATAGCCATAGTCGCCGCTGCCCGACCAGTTACGACCATCAGGGAAACGCAGTTCGATTCCGATCAAATCATCGCGCGAAAACAATCGCATGTTAACACCCATTTGATCAGCCTTGTCCGGATTTTCGGCTGCGAACCTGGCCGTAAGCGTCCAATGGGTCGTGCAGCCGCAATCGGGACAAAAATGCAGAGCGACGGCAGGGTCGGCAACGTCTGAACGCGAATAGCTCCGCGTTACTCCTTCAACATACACTTCGGAACGAGCGAAATAGCCCCACCAAACCCCATGCTTGCCGCACAAGGAACAATTGCATGCGTTTATGAACCCGGGAGCTGAGGCAACCCGTACCGCAACCCGGCCACAATGACATGATGTCGAAAGGGCGGTTCCCGGTTGCACCCCTACCCCTTCGGCCCGTCCACCAACCGGATATTCAACTCCCGCAACTGCTTGAGCGACACCGCACCCGGCGCACCCATCATCAAATCCTCCGCCTTCTGGTTCATCGGAAAGGTGATGACTTCACGGATATTGGGTTCGTCCGCCAGCAGCATGACGATCCGGTCAATGCCGGGCGCGCTGCCACCGTGGGGAGGTGCGCCGAATTTGAAGGCGTTGATCATGCCCGCAAAGTTCGTATCCACATCATCTTGGCTATAACCGGCGATTTCAAAAGCCTTATACATGATTTCTGGCCGGTGGTTGCGGATCGCTCCTGATGATAGTTCAACGCCGTTGCAGACGATATCATATTGGTAAGCGAGAATGTCGAGCGGGTTCATCGTTTCGAGCGCTTCCATCTCGCCCTGCGGCATCGAGAAGGGATTGTGGCTGAAATCGACTTTCTTTGCTTCTTCATCATATTCAAACATCGGGAAATCAACGACCCAGCAGAATTTGAATTCGCCATCTGGGATCAGATCAAGCTGTTCGCCAACCCGCGTCCGCGCGGCACCAGCGAGTTTGGCGGCTTGCAATTCCTTGCCCGCTGCGAAGAACACTGAGTCGCCTTGTAACAACTCACATTGGTCTGCGATGGCAATAAGTCGTTCAATGTCTAAGTTCTTTGCTATCGGCCCGCTGGCAACTACCCAACTATCGCCTTGTTCCTTTACAACTCCATCATGTCCTAGATTCAGGTCGCGCATGAGGTCTAACCCTTCGGCATACCTGATATAGCCTAAGCCGGAATGCCCCTCGCTTCGTGCCCATTCATTCATTTCATCGAAGAATTTTCTGCTTTTTTCGCCCGTCTTGGGTGCCGGAATTGCGCGAACCACCCCTCCGCTCTCAACGATGGTTGCGAAGAGACCGAAGTCAGAGCCGCGGAAATGCTCCGTCACATCATGGACAAGTAACGGATTGCGCAAATCCGGCTTGTCTGACCCATATTTCAGCATCGACTCCCGGTAAGGGATACGGGGGAACGGCGCTGGCGTCACGGTGCGACCGCGCGCAAATTCCTCAAACACACCGTGAAGCACCGGCTCTATCGCCGCAAACACATCATCATGAGTGACGAAACTCATCTCAAAATCGAGCTGGTAAAATTCACCTGGCGACCGATCTGCCCGCGCATCTTCATCGCGGAAACAAGGCGCGATCTGGAAATAGCGGTCAAAACCGGCGACCATCAGCAGCTGCTTGAACATCTGCGGCGCTTGCGGCAGCGCGTAGAATTTTCCCGGATGCACCCGGCTCGGCACCAAGTAATCGCGCGCGCCTTCGGGCGACGATGCCGTCAGGATTGGTGTCTGGAACTCGGTAAATCCAGAATCGATCATCCGTTTGCGGATCGACGAAATGACATTTGACCGCAGCACGATATTTGCGTGGAGCCGTTCCCGCCGCAAGTCGAGGTAGCGGTATTTGAGGCGGATATCTTCGGGATATTCGGTATCGCCGAACACCGGCATGGGCAGTTCCTGCGCGGTTGATTGCACCGAAACATCGCGCGCCCGCACCTCGATTTCACCGGTCGGCAGGTTCGGGTTCACCGTCGCACCGTCGCGCGCGACAACATCACCAGTGATCGTCACCACCGACTCGGCACGCAACTTATCGAGCAGCTTGAATGCTTCTGAATCCACATCGGTCACAATCTGGGTCAGGCCGTAATGATCGCGCAGATCCACGAACAACAATCCGCCGTGATCACGTTTACGGTGTATCCACCCCGATAGGCGGACTTTCGCGCCGACGTCGCTGTTACGAAGCTGGGCGCAGGTATGGGTTCGATAGGCGTGCATGGTGCTTTTCAATTCTTCATGTAAGGCAGACGCGCCTAACACAGGCGGCGACGCACTTTGTCAAGACAAAGAGGATCGTTATGGGGGTTTATGCACATACATCCGTTGATTGATGATTCTGATTCGCTCGCCAAACTTTGCGCGCGGCTCGCAAAGTCGCCCTTTGTGGCAATTGATACAGAATTCATGCGTGAAAACACGTTCTGGCCCGAATTATGCCTGATTCAGGTCGCCGATGTGCATGAGGCGGCAGCAATTGACCCCAAAGCACCGGGTATGAACCTGCAGCCGTTGCTCGATTTGATGACAAAGAACGAAGATGTTCTGAAGGTTTTTCACGCGGGCGGACAGGATTTGGAAATTGTCTGCCAGCTAACGGGGACAACGCCTCACCCCTTGTTCGACACCCAGGTTGCGGCGATGGCGTTGGGCCAGGGGGAACAGGTTGGCTATTCCAATCTCGTCGATATCTGGCTTGGGATCAGCCTTGATAAAGGCGCGCGATTTACCGACTGGGCAAGGCGACCACTCGACGCGCGCCAAATTGATTATGCGATTGGTGATGTGACGCATCTCGCAACAATCTTCCCGATGATGCTCGAAAAACTCAGAACGTCAGGGCGCGGCGACTGGCTTGACGAAGAAATGGAACGGATCGCGCAACCTTCAAACTATATCACCTTGCCGCATGATGCTTGGAAACGTGTCAAAATTGCCAGCCGGAAACCAGAAATTTTGGGGCGGTTAAAGGCGCTTGCCGCATGGCGCGAAACCGAGGCCCAGACCAAGAACCTCCCACGCGGCCGTGTCGTCAAGGATGAAACACTCGCCGATATCGCGCAGCACCCGCCGCGCACACAGCCCGAACTCTCCCGGGTTCGCGGGCTTTCGGCGGCATGGGGCAGCAACGATATTGGTGGTCGGATGCTGGCCGCAATCGCCGAAGCGCAACCAATGTCGGCGGACGAAATGCCCATGCGCGATGATCGCCGCCCCGGCTTGGGCAAAGAGGGGTCTCTGGTTGCGGACTTATTAAAACTGCTGCTCAAGATCAGGTCGCGCGACATCAATGTTGCCCCCCGCCTCCTCGCCCGCACGGATGATCTTGATGCATTGGCGGCCGGGGTTCGAGAAAATCTGTCCATCTTGAACGGCTGGAGATTTGAACAATTTGGTCGGGATGCCTTGGCACTGGTCGAGGGACGATTGGCGTTTACAGTCGTCAATGGGAAGTTGAAAATGACCCGGACCGCTGCTGACGACACAGCCTAAGCTGACAACAATTGTGTGGCCCGTTCCCGCCACCCGATATGTAACAGATCCATACCAGACAACACTCTTACCGCTGCGGGCTCGTGTTTGTGATCCCCGGCAATCAGCAACCCAAACACGCGCACCACAGTCCATTCTGGCAACGGGCGATCAACCAAGATAATTGCATCCCCGACTTTGACCGTGCCTGTTTCAATAACCCTGTAATACCAGCCACTCCTGCGGGTTTTGACCATTTTGGCGGGCAACCTTGGATGCGATAGGTGTTCGCCCTGTTTCCAGCAGGGTTGTCGTCCCTGACTGATTTCAATCAAGGCCGTGCCCAAGCGAAATCGATCGCCAATGCAGACGTCGGCTTCCGACCACGACCGCGTTGAGATATTTTCCCCAAATGCCCCCGGCGCGTCCAGCAACGGGTGGGCGGCTATCGTTTCACGCCAATGATCATAATGATCGAACGGATAATGATGAAGGGCCTTATCCAGTCCCCCGTGATGAAGGGGATCGGCTTGCTCGTCCCCCTCGATTCCAAGCAGCCCGATACGGACCTGACCGGAAAGTGGCACCTTATTGATGGCGCTCAATTCACCGCGCGCAAATGGCCCTGCTTTGCCGGAAAGCAGCGCAAATACCGGCGTTTGCATTAACGGGTTGCGTTATATTGCAACTGATCTTGGGTTAATTGGAAACCGATCAGCAATTCAAAACTGGCGCGGGCGACAGCGGCCTTCACCTGCGGATCAGCAAGCGGATCAATCGCGGCGTCAATATCACCGGCTTTGCGCTTTCTGTTGATCCGGTCTGTTACCGCTTTGGGAAGCGTAGCTGCGGCACGGTTTACATAGCCACTAGCGGAGCCTGTTGTCGACGCCCGCACTTGGCCATCAGCAAAACGAATTGTGACCCGGCTAATGCTTTTTGACACAACAACCCTACCGCCCTGCACGACCGTTGCAAAATAGGGCAAGATGACTTCCCGGGCTGGGCCAGCATTGCTCCTGCGCGCTTGAACATCAAAAGTAACCGTTGCGACAACATTTTCGGCCTGATCTGCGCACACTGTTTTCAGGTTGGTGATATTGGCAACAACATCAATTGCGGTGGCATCGCGGCTGGCTGGAGGATCAAAAACGGTCACGTCACCGGTATATGCAGGAATAGCGACTGCGGGGCACGCAGACCGTGTCACGAGAATCCCACCTGACGAATCCAGATCGCCGTCACGGGCGCAAGCCGTCAAAGCAAGCGCGGAAATAGAGATTATGGTGAGTGTTTTGGAAAAGGGCACAGTCAAATCCTCGAAGAAAAGGATGCTCCGTATAGGAAGCGACTTTCGCCCCTGCAAGCAATCGCGTAGAGGCACCCTCGAAATGACCTATGAAAAACCAAAGCTACACCTTCTGATCGCCGCCCCACGGGGTTTTTGCGCTGGCGTGGACCGCGCGATCCAGATCGTCGAGCTCGCCATCGAAAAATTCGGCGCGCCCGTCTATGTCCGCCACGAAATTGTTCATAACCGGTTTGTCGTTGATGAACTAAAGGCACTCGGCGCGATTTTTGTTGAGGAACTGGATGAAGTTCCCGATGGCGTTCCCGTCGTTTTTTCCGCGCACGGGGTTCCAAAGGCGGTTCCGTCCAAAGCCGAAGAACGCGGGCTTTCCTGGCTTGACGCAACATGCCCGCTTGTTTCCAAGGTCCACCGTCAGGCTGAACGGCTGGTCGAGACCGGCAAACATATCATCTTCATCGGGCATCGCGGGCACCCAGAGGTCATTGGCACGTTCGGTCAGGTTCCCGACGGCGCGATGACCCTGATCGAATCGGTCGCTGACGTCGGCAAATTGCCACACGCGGATGGATCAACATTGTCATTTTTGACCCAAACCACGCTTTCGGTTGATGATACCGCAGATATTGTGGTTGCGCTCAAGGCCCGTTTTCCGGCTATTCAAGGTCCGCGCGGTGAAGATATTTGCTATGCCACGTCCAACCGGCAAACAGCGGTTAAGGCAATCAGTCAGAGGGCCGAAAAAATGTTGGTCATCGGCGCGCCCAATTCATCGAATTCCTTGCGGCTTGCTGAAGTGGCGCAACGCTTGGGTGTTCCTGCAAAACTTGTCCAGCGCGCGGATGAGATAGATTTTGATTGGCTTGGATCTCCAGCAATTCTCGGTTTAACCGCAGGGGCATCTGCACCAGAAGTGCTTGTGCGCGAGGTTGTGGCACGCCTCGCAACCCGGTTTGAAATTACTGAAGAAGAAGTCAAAACCGCAGAAGAGCATATGATATTCAAATTGCCACGTGAATTGGCAAGCTGACGTCAAGCGATGGCGGTCTACACCCATGTCAGCGCCGAAAGCATGGCAGATTTGCTGACGCTTTATGATGTCGGGACGTTGGTTTCAGCCAAGGGTATTGCCGAAGGCGTCGAGAACAGCAATTATATGGTTGAAACGACGGCTGGCCGCTATTTTCTGACTTTGTATGAAAAGCGCGTTGATGCGGGCGATCTGCCCTTCTTTCTTAAATTGCTCGATCATGTCGCCGATCATGGCAATCCGGTTCCACGTGCGATTAACGCTATTGACGGGAGCCAAATCCAGATCGTTTCAGGGCGACCGGCTTGTCTGATCGAGTTTTTGTCTGGCGTGTCGATCAGCCACCCAACGGCCGCACAGGCAAATGCCGTAGGACGGGCATTGGGGAAATTGCACACCGGGCTTTCGGATTTTCCACTCGTTAGGACAAATACCCTGGGCCCTGACGCTTGGTATCGGCTCGCTGACCAATGCGGTGAGAATCTGGATCAGATACAGTTGGGGCTAAAACAAAGGGTCGCCGATGAATGCGCTTTCCTGCGCGCAAACTGGCCTGCTGATTTGCCGCGTGCGATTGTTCATGCCGATCTGTTTCCCGATAATGTGCTGATGCTGGGCGATCATGTGTCCGGCCTGATCGATTTCTATTTTGCTTGCACCGAAATCCGTGCTTGGGATTTGGCGGTTACCCATGCTGCTTGGTCATTTGATCAGGATGGAACCCGCTATCACGCGACTGTTGGCAATGCTCTTTTCGCGGGATACCAGGACAGCTTTGGCCTTACTGCTGCCGAAAGCGATGCGTTTAACATTTTGGCGCGCGGTGCTTGTTTGCGGTTTTTGCTGACCCGCGCATGGGATTGGCTGAATACTCCGGCGGATGCGCTGGTTACACGCAAAGACCCGCTCGCCTTTCTCCGCCGACTTGATCATTACGCATCACGATGAGCGACCTGCCTCACGTCAAAATTGCAAGCGACGGCGCATGCAAGGGCAATCCGGGGCCGGGCGGCTGGGGCGCACTCATCCGGTCAGGAACGAACGAAAAGCATGTATCGGGTGGAGACGCCCAAACCACCAACAACAGAATGGAACTGACAGCGGCGATTCGTGCGTTGCAGGCGCTCAAACGTCCCTGCCATGTCACATTGGTGACAGATAGCACCTATGTGATGGACGGGATTACCAAGTGGGTTTCGGGCTGGCAGGCCAACGGCTGGCGCACAGCGGCAAAAAAGCCGGTGAAAAATGTCGAACTGTGGCAAGAACTTATAGAAGCGATCAAGCCGCACCGCATCAACTGGACGTGGGTGAAGG
>JANNWX010000185.1:0-3273 GCA_031409315.1 Sphingomonadales bacterium
CGGGCCCCTTCCTCGCGCACATCTTGTGCTACGGGTCCAAACATCTGGATCAGGGCGCGGGCATCCTTGCCGATCACCTTGTCAACGCCTGGCGCTTGTCGAGCCGGCACAGGACGCGGCACAGGCACAGACGCGGTAGCCGACGGCGCTTGCGGCGGCGCTGCGCGTTCTGCGCATGCAGGCAATGCAAAGATGCTAGCGAGGGCAATTATGAGACGTAACATCAGCGGGCCTGCACTTTCCTGTGAAATATATGGGTCGCCATCGCCGCACCAAGGATCGGCGCAACAAGGTTGATCAGCGGAACCATGAAAAGCCCGGTCACGACAAGCCCCAACAGACTGCTTGCCCCTCGGTTCGCCCGCATCCAGCCCCGCACCGTCGCCGGGTCAAAGTGACGAACGGCAACCATCTCACCCAGATCACGGCCGAGCAGGACCGCATTGATCGCGACAAAGGCAATGACCGGCCCGATAGCGGTCAACAGCAGCAGCCCGTAAAGCGGCACCATCAAAAGATTGATCCCGATCACGCGGAACGCAGACATCAGGCCCAAGCGCAACGACAGGCCAAATCCTGCCGCGCGGGCGGTGGATGCCGAGCCGGGATAATATCTGCCCTCAACGGCCGCCACAACCTCATCGGCAAATATCCCGATCACCGGCACCGCAACGGCCCGAAACAAGATCCATGCCGTGGCGATGGCAACAAGCGCGGCAGCGCCCCCTGCAAGTGCATCACCCTCCGTTCCAAGATTGAGCGCGTCGGCATAATGGTCGACAGCCAAGACGAACGCATATCCAGCGGCGGCAAAAAGGCCAAGGGTGATCAAAATGGATTTGGCGAACACACGCAAGATGGCCGGATCGCCCAATTGGCCAAAAGCGAGCGTGAAGGCGCGAAGCATGTGGCCATTTTGGCAGGTGGCGTGGAAGTGTCAATCGCGGTTGCCATCGCGCACCGCCTTGGCTAGGCGACGCGCTTCGTTTCAACATCACCAAAGGGTTTCGATGTGCCTGTGCCTACGTTAGATATTGTTGCCATTGGTAACGCCATTGTTGACGTGATTTCGCCCGCCGATGATGCGCTTATCCTCCGTGAAGGGCTGACCAAGGGCGGGATGCAGCTGATCGATGCACCGCGCGCAACCGCGCTTTACGCTGCTATGGGGCCGGGCAAGGAAATCAGTGGTGGTTCGGCTGCCAACACGATTGCTGGCATGGCCGCGCTGGGGCAGAAATGCGGCTTCATCGGGCAGGTTGCCAAGGACCAATTGGGCGACGTGTTCAGTCATGACATCAAAGCGATTGGCGTCACATTCAACACAGAACCGCGCGCCGCCGAGCCGCCAACCGCCCGTTGCCTGATCCTTGTCACCCCTGACGGTCAGCGGACGATGAACACATTTTTGGGCGCGTCGCAATTTCTGCCTGCGACCGCAATTGACAAGGCGATGATCGAGAGTGCGGCAATCCTCTATCTCGAAGGCTATCTCTGGGATCCCGAAGAACCGCGTGCCGCGATGCAATCGGCCATCGCCACTGCCCACGGCGTAGGCCGCAAAGTGGCTCTGACTTTGTCGGATGTGTTCGTGATCGACCGTTACCGTGCCGATTTCATGGAATTGATCGACAATGGTCATATCGACATCTTGTTCGCCAATGACGGTGAGGTTGCGTCGCTGATGCAAATGGCCGACATTCCGGCGGCGGTTCAGGCATTGGCTGCCAAAGTGCCGACGTTGGTCGTAACGCACGGCCCCAATGGTGCCGAAGCCCATAGCGGCGGGGAACATGCGCGGATTGCAGCCGAACCGGTTGAAAAGGTTGTTGATACGACCGGCGCAGGTGATCTGTTCGCCGCCGGGTTCCTGTCCGGCCAAGCGCAGGGCCGGTCTTTGGTCGATAGCCTGACAATGGGTGCGGTTTGCGCCGCAGAAATCATCGCCCACTTCGGCCCACGACCTGAGGCTGATCTTGCCGCACTGGTCGCCACGCGGCTGGGGTAATTTTCCGCTACGCCTTGTGTCCATCCGCCTTGACACCATATCCCCCAATCAGCGATTACACACCCACCGCTCCTTTGGAGGCCATGATGTCAGACGAACCCGACGAACCCGACGCCACGCCGCCCGACAATGAAACGATGCGTGAAGTCAAACGCGCCAAAGCACGCAAGGAAGCCGCAGAAAAAAGCGCCGTCGGCTGGAAAACCGCCGCAGGCATCGGCATCGGCTCAGCCGCCGTCGTTGCGGCACTCATCTACGCCAACAAGTCACGGAAAAAGGAAGATGAAGATTAGGGGCGTCCACAGCTGATCCTAAGCCTGCAACACCACCGGGCTGGATGAATGCCAGTGCATCGACACCTTGTCGTCCCACGTGAATTCCTCTTGATCGGAACGTGACAGGTTGGGGCGGGAAACGCGGATCATGCGGCCACTGCCGAGTTTGATTTCGAACAATGTGCAATCGCCAAGATACGACATGCCCTTGATCTGGCCGTGGGCGATATTATGGCCTTCTGGCGCATCGCGGGCCACCGCCTCGCCGGCTTTGCACAATGTCATTTTCTCAGGCCGAACTGCGGCCCAGACGGTTGCTTCGTGAGGTCCCGTTACACCGTGATTGAGAAATATCTTGCCGATTTCGGGGCAATCGACCACCGCTTGTTCAGGTTCATCGACGATCAGCTTGCCTTCAAAGATATTCACAGAGCCAATGAAATCGGCAACAAATCGGTTGGCCGGATATTCATACAGATCCGAAGGTGCTGCCAATTGTGCGACTTGTCCCTTGTTGATGACGGCGATCCGGCTGGCCATAGATAAGGCCTCATCCTGATCATGCGTCACGGTGACAAACGTGATGCCAACCTGTTCCTGCAAATCGGCCAATTCAAATTGCATCGCCGCGCGCAGTTTCGCATCAAGCGCCGACAGAGGCTCGTCGAGCAACAACACTTTGGGTCGCATGACAAGGCTACGGGCAAGGGCAACACGCTGACGCTGGCCACCCGATAATTGATCGGGCATGCGCGCCCCGAACCCGTCCAGCTTGACCAGTGACAGCGATTCTTCAACCCGCGTCGCAATGTCCGCTTTGGCGACACCGGCAATTTTCAACCCGTAAGCAACATTATCTGTCACGCTCATATGCGGAAAGACGGCATAGGATTGGAACACCATATTCACGGGTCGTTTGTTCGGCGCGACGCCCGCCATATCCTGACCGTCGATCAAAATCTGGCCCTCAGTCGGCAATTCGAACCCGGC
>JANNWX010000186.1:0-4529 GCA_031409315.1 Sphingomonadales bacterium
GCGCGCTGTCTAAATGATAAGACTGAAGCGTGCGAACTTCAAGTTTTCTTGTCCTGAGCGCCTCAATTGCCAGCACAGACGCAAGCGAGGCAGCCGCAGTTGTAAATTGTGGAACTCTGTTCACCAGGGCTGACCGGCGGATGTCTTGCGAATCTTTCAGGCTCTGCCACCCTTCGGTCGTATTGAAAATCAGGGCAATCTGACCGTCGATCACTTTGTCCACGATGTGCGGGCGGCCTTGTGCCACCTTGTTGACCCGTTCAACGCTCAGCCCCTGCGCAGCAAGATAGTCCGCAGTCCCGCCAGTTGCGCAGGCGGTGAAGCCCATATCAAGCAATTGGCGGACGGCAGGCAATATGACGGGCTTGTCGCTATCCTTGACCGACACAAACAATTTGCCACTGGTCGGCAACAATGTCCCTGCCCCGATCTGCGATTTGGCAAAGGCCATCGCAAAATCGCCGTCGATGCCCATCACTTCGCCGGTTGATTTCATTTCGGGCGACAGAACCGGATCAACACCGGGGAAGCGCGCGAACGGGAACACCGCTTCCTTCACCGCGATATGTTTCACATCAAGGTTGATCGGCGGCAGATCCTTCAACATTTCACCCGCCATCACCCGCGCGGCGATTTTGGCGATGGGGGCACCAACGGCTTTGGCAACAAAAGGCACGGTCCGGCTGGCGCGCGGGTTGACTTCGATCAGGTAAACATCGCCGTCTTTGACGGCATACTGGATGTTCATCAGCCCTTTGACACGGAGAGCACGGGCAAGAATATCGGTCTGCCGGGCGATTTCGGCGACAATATCCTTGGGCAGGCTATAGGGCGGCAATGTGCAGGCGCTGTCACCAGAATGGACCCCGGCCTCTTCAATATGCTGAAGGATGCCCGCAACCACCACATCAACGCCGTCGGCAATCGCATCGACATCCACCTCAACCGCGTCGCGCAGATAACTGTCAATCAGAACTGGGCTATCGCCAGATACAATCACTGCCGTCTGAATATAATTTTCCAACTGTGCCTGCGTATCGACAATCTCCATCGCCCGTCCGCCAAGCACGTAGGACGGGCGCATCAGGACGGGATAGCCAATCTTGTCCGCCACCGCGATCGCCTCATCCCGGCTGCGCGCGATACCGTTTTCTGGCTGTTTGAGCCCTAGCTTGTTAATGAGCGCCGCGAACCGCTCCCGGTCTTCGGCAAGGTCAATCGCATCGGGCGATGTGCCAAGGATGGGAATTCCCGCCTCCTCAAGCGCCTTGGCCAGATTAAGCGGCGTCTGTCCGCCAAACTGGACGATGACGCCCTTCAATTTCCCATTTTGCTGCTCAACATGCAGGATTTCAAGGACATCCTCGGCGGTCAGCGGCTCAAAATACAGCCGGTCACTGGTGTCATAATCGGTTGAAACCGTTTCCGGATTGCAATTGACCATGATCGTTTCATAACCCGCATCAGACAGTGCAAAACAGGCGTGGCAGCAGCAATAATCAAATTCGATCCCCTGCCCGATCCGGTTTGGCCCGCCGCCAAGTATGACGATCTTTTCGCGGTCGCTCGGCGCGCTTTCGCATTCAGGGGTGCCGAATGACGGCGCTTCATAGGTCGAATACATATAGGGCGTCTTGGCTTCAAATTCCGCCGCACAGGTGTCGATCCGTTTGAACACCGGGCGCACGCCAAGCTTGTGCCGCAGCGCACGGACTTCAGCTTCGGTGACGCCGCCCGCCATTGCCCGCTGGGCCTCTACCGCGATCCCGGACCCAAAACGCACCGCCGATTCCATGCCCGGACGCACATGGATCGATTCCAGAGCTAGATAGGCCAGCCTTTTATCGCTGAACCCCATGGCTTTAAGTCGCCTCAGGCCTGCGGCATCCTGAGGCAATCCGCCCGTCGCCACATCGCGCTCAGCTGCGATAATTTCGGCAATCCGTTCCAGAAACCAGGGGTCAAATTTGGCGATGGCGTGCACCTCGGCCACGCTCATCCCCTCGCGCAAACACTGCGCGGCGACCAGCAGACGGTCGGGCGTGGCGCGGGACAGTTCAGCGATCAGATCGTCGCGCGATGCGCCTTTCAAATGATCGACATAGTTGAAACCAGACAGCCCCGTCTCCAAACCGCGCAATGCCTTTTGCATGGATTCGTGGATGTTGCGGCCAATCGCCATCACCTCGCCGACCGATTTCATTGCCGTATGGAGCAAAGGCTCCGCCCCCTTGAACTTCTCGAACGCAAAGCGTGGGATTTTCGTGACGACATAGTCAATCGTTGGCTCAAAACTGGCGGGCGTCGCGCCGGTAATGTCGTTGGTAATCTCGTCAAGCGTATAGCCCACCGCCAGCTTGGCCGCGACCTTGGCAATCGGGAAGCCTGTCGCCTTTGATGCCAGCGCTGAAGACCGCGACACGCGCGGATTCATCTCGATCACGATCAATCGCCCATCGGCAGGATTGACCGCGAACTGCACATTCGATCCGCCTGTCTCCACCCCGATTTCACGCAGGCAAGCGATGCTCGCGTTGCGCATGATCTGATATTCCTTGTCGGTCAGGGTCAGCGCGGGGGCAACGGTGATGCTGTCCCCGGTATGCACCCCCATCGGATCGACATTTTCGATGGAACAGATGATGATGCAATTGTCGTTGCGGTCGCGCACGACCTCCATCTCATATTCTTTCCAGCCAAGCAGTGACTCCTCGATCAGCACCTCTGTCGTGGGCGACGCATCAAGCCCGCCGGTGACAATATGGATGAATTCCTCGCGGTTATAGGCAATCCCGCCGCCTGTGCCGCCCATCGTGAAGCTGGGCCGGATGATCGAGGGAAGGCCGGTGCGTTCCAACACGGTGAGCGCCTCGTCCATCGTATGCGCGATCCCGGATCGCGCCGATTCCAGCCCAATCTTGGTCATCGCCTCGCGGAATTTCATCCGGTCTTCGGCCTTGTCGATCGCCTCGGCATCCGCCCCGATCATCTCAACATCGTACTGCGCCAGCGTGCCGTCATTGAAAAGCGCAAGCGCGGTATTGAGCGCGGTCTGCCCGCCCATTGTTGGCAGCAGCACCATCACTTCGTCTGGAAAATTCGCGCGCTCCGCCGCGATGATTTTGGCGACAATCTCGGGCGTTATCGGCTCGATATAGGTGGCATCGGCCAGTTCGGGATCAGTCATGATCGTCGCCGGGTTCGAATTGACGAGGATGATCCGGTAGCCCTCTTCCTTCAAGGCTTTCACCGCTTGCGTCCCCGAATAATCAAATTCACACGCCTGACCAATGATGATCGGGCCTGCGCCGATGATGAGGATGGAGTGGATGTCGGTTCTTTTAGGCATTTGACAGGAGTGCTTTCATTGCATACATTGATTGCATTGCAATCGAATCGGATTTTTTATCGTGGCAAGTTTGACAGTTCGTAATATTACTGAAGACGCCAAATTGCTCTTCCGACAAGTCGCGGCGGCGCATGGGCGCTCGATGGAAGAACATTTGCGACAGCTGGTTGTTTCGGCTGGCGTTGACGATGCATCCAGTTTCAAGGGAGTGAATGATATGACACCATCTTTTCGACACTTTGAAACCGAACAACGGGCGCGAAGCCGCGCGCGGATCGAACGCCTGATTGCCCTTGGTCGCGGCCTTGATTTTGAGGCGCCTGAACGTATCGTCGGAACGATCAAGGAAACTGATTTCACTTGATCCTCGTTGATACAAATGTCTGGAGTGTGCTTGCCAGCCGTCACCCCGACCCACAGGTGATCGAATGGCTGACGCAGAACGATCCACAACTTTGGCTTTCGACAATAGTGATCGGGGAAATCCGCTATGGAGCAGAATTGCCCAAGGCAAAGCCGTTCCGGACAACCCTCGTGACGTGGCTTCAAGGTCTTGAAGAGGCTTTTGCTGACCGCACCCTGCCCTTTGATTCTGATGCAGCCAACCTGTTCGGTGCCCTGCGCGCGCGACGCCCCGATGCAACCAGCTTGCTCGATCTCCAAATCGCCGCGCAGGCGCTAACGCGGGACTGCCCCTTGGCGACACGCAACGTGAAAGATTTTGCGTGGACCGGGGTGAAGTTGATAAACCCTTGGGAGGGGTGAAACTGACTGCCCTGCCCGGCCCGTCATTGCGCACACTTAGCAACGCGTCATTGCGAGCGAGGGAGCGCGGGCCTGCGCCGATGATGAGAATGGAGTGGATATCAGTGCGTTTGGGCATTAGCCGGTTTCCAGATATTAACTTGACAAATAATTAGCTTATAGCTAATGATCGAGCGATGTTGAAGGTCGAAATCGAGCGGGCGGCGTTGAAAAGCTTGATGCGCTTGCCCGCCAATATCGGCGATTTGATTGAAAGCAAAATCGATCAGTTGGCGCGTGATCCCGACAGTTTGAAAAACAATGTCACGCGGCTTGTCGGCACCAAAGAATCGCGGCTGCGTGTCGGTGACTGGCGTGTGATTTTCAGGATCGATGAAAAAACGTTGATGATTATCAAAATTGCGCCACGCGGCGG
>JANNWX010000187.1:0-7716 GCA_031409315.1 Sphingomonadales bacterium
GTGATCGCCGACACCAAGCAATTCGGTGCGATCGGTAGGGGGCCGATCCGGCTTCAAGCAGCGTTAGTTGCCCTAGAACTTTTGATGCCCGAACCAGAATCCAACCCGTAAAGCACGACGGCGCGGGCGACGAAAGCATCGGTCATTTTACGCAAAGCCTTGTCAAAATACTGGCCTGCCACCGCTTCAAAGACGCGGTTTTTGAATGCGAAGTCGACCGCGAACTCGACGACACACCCGCCATCCCTGGCTGCGTGAAACCGCCAGTCATTCGACAGATATTTCAATGGCCCGTCGAGATAATCGACATGGACGTGGCTCGGGCGATCCTTGAAAACCCGCGACGTGAAATTTTCCTTGATCGCCTTGAATCCGACGATCACGTCAGCGATCATTTCGCTTTCACTGTCGGATCGCACCCTGACACCCGACACCCACGGCAGAAATTCGCTGTACCGCGCAACATCGGTCACCAAATCATACATTTGGTCCGCGCTAAACGGGAGCGCACGGCTTTCGCTATGCTTGGGCACGTGACAGTTTGACCGCGCGGGCATCGCGCAACTTTTCAAAATCGCTGTCCGCATGATAGCTTGAACGGGTCAATGGGCTCGACGCCACGAGTAGAAAGCCTTTTGCCCGCGCTATGGCGGCATAGGAATCAAAACTTTGCGGCGTAACGAAATCGATCACCTTGGTGTGGCGCGGGGTTGGTTGCAGATATTGGCCAAGCGTCAGGAAATCGATGTCGGCTGAGCGCATGTCATCCATCACCTGATGCACTTCCAGCCGATCCTCGCCCAGCCCCATCATCAAACCAGATTTTGTGAAGATCGTCGGATCATGCCGCTTGACGCTTTCAAGCAAGCGCAATGACGCATAATATCGCGCGCCGGGGCGGATCATGGGATAAAGCCGGGGCACCGTTTCAAGATTGTGGTTATACACATCTGGCCGCGCCAAAATTATTGATTCTACAGCAGCTTGTGCTTTATTTCTAAAATCTGGTGTTAAAATCTCAATTGTCGTTTTTGGCGTTGTTCGGCGGAGCGCCTCAATCACTTTTACAAATTGGGAAGCCCCGCCATCTGGCAGGTCATCCCGATCAACCGACGTGACGACAATATGCGCAAGACCGAGTTCGGCAGCCGCATCGGCCACATGCTGCGGTTCCAGCGTATCAACAGCACGCGGCATCCCGGTTTTCACATTGCAAAAGGCACAGGCGCGGGTGCACGTATCACCCAATATCATCACCGTTGCATGTTTTTTGGTCCAGCATTCCCCGATATTGGGGCACGCGGCCTCTTCGCACACGGTTGCAAGGTTGAGCCGCCGCATCAGCGCCTTCGTTTCAGCAAAACCGACACTTGTCGGCGCTTTTACACGGATCCAGTCGGGCTTGCGGACGCGCTCAGTTTTGGCAGGAACATTCATGGACCGGCCTTTAACGTGCGCAAGGGAGACTTGCCACCCCCCATTTGGCGCACTAATGGCGACGCCATGACTGACTTTGCAGCTTTGATCGACGGATATAAACGGTTCAAATCTACCGATTGGGCGCGACAACGGGCGCGCTGGGCCGAATTGGCAGAGGCGCAATCGCCCAAAGTGATGGTTGTTGCTTGTTCGGACAGCCGCGTTGATCCCGCAACGATATTCGATACGTCGCCCGGCGAAATGTTTGTCGTCCGCAATGTCGCCAATCTGGTGCCGCCGTTTGAACTGGGCGGCGGGAGACACGGCGTTTCGGCTGCGCTCGAATTCGCGGTTACCCAGCTTGAGGTGCCCGAAATTGTCGTTATGGGCCACGGCGGCTGTGGCGGTATTGCTGCGGCCATGTCCCGCCGGTTTGAACATGCAAAGCCAGGCGAAGGCGGTTTTATCGCACGCTGGATCGAACTGCTTGATGATGCGCGCGACCGCGTTACGCACCAGCACGGCGCGTTGGCAAACCAGGAATTAGAACATGAATCGGTGAAGGTCAGCATCGCCAATTTGCGCACATTCGCGTGTATACGGGAACGCGAGAACGATGGTCGCTTGCGCATTCACGGTGCCTGGTTTTCAATTGACGAAGGCGCGTTGCACTTGCTCGACGTCGAAACGGGCAATTTTTCTGCGATTTAGGATCAGGCGCTAAAACGCGGCGACCGGCATCGCCATAATCACCTCTGATCCTGCTTCCAGTTTGCGTCGCAGAGATGTTGTTTCGGGCATGATCCGTTCCGCAAAAAAACGCGCGGTGATCAGCTTGGCCTCCATGAATTGCCGATCATCTGTGCCCGCAGCAAGAGCCGCATCCGCCGCCGTTGCCATGCGCAGCCACATCAGTCCGACCGAAACGATACCCATTATATGCATGTAGGGAACCGAACCGGCACCCGCATTGTCGGGATTTGCTAGTCCATTCTGCATCAGCCACATTGTTGATGCCTGCAAATCACCTAGCGCAGTTTCAAGATGCCCGGAAAAATCTGCCAAAGCCGGGTTTGATTTTGCGGCTTCGCATTCGTCGGTAACGATCTTGAAGAAAAGCTGCACCCCGCGCCCGCCATTTTGCGCCAGTTTGCGGCCAACCAGATCAAGAGCCTGAATGCCGTTCGCGCCTTCATAAATCATATTGATCCGGGAATCGCGGACATATTGGCCCATGCCCCATTCATCAATATAGCCATGCCCGCCAAAAACTTGCTGGGCGTTGGTTGCGACGTCATAGCCCTTGTCGGTGCCATACCCCTTTATGACAGGTGTCAGCAACGAAAGGAGATCGTCGGATGCCTGCCTTTCCTCCTCGGTCTGCGCTTTGTGAGCAAGGTCTGCCTGCATC
Source organism: Sphingomonadales bacterium (assembly GCA_031409315.1). GTDB lineage: Bacteria > Pseudomonadota > Alphaproteobacteria > Sphingomonadales > Sphingomonadaceae > Aquisediminimonas. The sequence goes on from JANNWX010000187.1 coordinate 2,831, forward strand.
GCTCCCCACAGACACAAAGCCCGCAGCCCTTCGGTCAACGCCCGCCCTTCAAGCAGCATCCGGCGGATATCAGGGTGGACCATCAATGTGTCAGCAGATTGATCTACGTCCTTAGCGCCGGTCAACGACCGGCCTTGCCTGCGATCCTTCGCATATTGAACGGCGTTTTGGTAGGCGATGTCGCCCTGCGCGAGCCCTTGAATCCCGACGCCTAGCCGTGCGACGTTCATCATGATGAACATTGCGGCCAGCCCCTTAAATTCATCACCAATCAGAAATCCGGTCGCGCCGTCATAATTCATCACGCAGGTAGAGTTGCCGTGAATACCCATTTTATGTTCTATAGACCCGCAGGTCACGCCGTTGCGCGCACCCAGGCTGCCGTCGTCATTCACCAAAAACTTCGGGACGATGAACAGGGATATGCCTTTCACTGTGTCCGGGGCATCCGGTGTCTTGGCAAGGACGAGGTGGATGATATTTGACGTCAGATCATGTTCGCCCGACGAAATAAAAATCTTCGTGCCGCTGATCGCGTAGCTGCCATCTAGATTGGGAACTGCTTTAGTTCGGATCAAGCCTAGGTCGGTGCCGCATTGAGGCTCCGTCAGGTTCATGGTCCCGCCCCATTCGCCCGACACCATTTTGGGGGCATAGGTTGCCTTTTGCTGATCGGAACCTTTGACCAGAATTGAAGCAACCGCCCCTTGGGTCAGGCCGGGATACATGCCGAATGACTGGTTGGCGGCCATCGTATATTCTTCGATTGCGCTGCTGATAACATGCGGCAGGTTTTGGCCGCCATATTCCTCAGGGGCAGACAAAGTTGACCAGCCGGCTGCGACAAATTGTTGATACGCTTCTTTGAACCCTGTCGGCGTCGTTACCGAGCCGTCGGCGTGGCGCGTGCACCCTTCACGGTCGCCAACCTGATTGAGTGGAAACAATATCTCTGCAACAAATTTGCCACTCTCGCTCAGGATCGCTTCAACCATATCTGGCGTCGCGTTTTCAAATCCGGGCAGGTTTGTGTAACGATCAAGCCCGATAACATGATCAAAAATGAACCGGGTATCGCGAACGGGCGCGGAATAAATAGGCACTTGGGATCTCCATCAGACTTGCAAGACGTTATGCGTCGGCGGAATCTGCTTTCTTCACGAGCTCGATAAAGCGGGTCAGCTCTTCAACATGTTCGTCAATATCAGCGCGTTGGCGTTTCAACAAATCAACCCGGGCAAGACATTTTTCAATGGTTACCTGTCGCTGCGTATGGCGGCCATCGCCGATATCATAGAGATCAATCATCTCGCGGATTTCTGATAGGCTAAAACCGGTGCGTTTTGCACGCAATATCCAGGCAAGCCGCGCACGGTCCCGCTTGGTGTAAATTCTGGATAGCCCGCGACGGATGGGGGAAATCAGCCCCTCGTCTTCATAAAAACGCAAAGCACGTGCGGTAACCTTAAATTCTTCAGAAAGGTCAGAAATACTATATTGGTGCCGGTCCCGTGGATCGGGCATATGCACAGTTGCATGGGAAGCCGGGGCTGGTGGCGCTAAATTCTCCATGAACACGCTCTAATTAACGCTCACGTAAACGTCAATCGTGGACAAGCGTTCCCTTATCTATTCGACGATAAAAACATCCAACCGCGCCGGTATGGCAAGCCGGGCCTGAGGGTAGGCATTTCAGCCAGATCGCATCCTGATCGCAATCAATTCGCATTTCCCGCACCGCAAGCACATGGCCTGACTCCTCGCCCTTCATCCACAAGCGCGCACGACTTCTGGACCAGAAATGTGCCTTTCCGGATTCTTGGGTCATCCGCAGAGCATCCGCATTCATGTGTGCTAGCATCAAGACATCGCCCGTTTCGACATGCGTCACAATTGCAGTGAGCAAGCCTTGCGCATCATATTTTGGCATCAGCACTGCGCCAGTTTCACGTTCATTCTTCATGCCTGCTCTTTAGGCCATTACAAATATGCGACAAGATGCTTATAGGCCCGGCCTAGCGAAACAACCGGGCGATTCTCATGCTGACCACGCATCCGTTTGATGATGATAAGTTGCGCGAAGAATGCGGCATTTTTGGGGTTTGGGGGGCCGATACGGCCTCTGCTGTCACCGTGCTTGGGCTGCACGCTCTGCAACACAGGGGGCAGGAAGCCGCAGGCGTGACCAGTTGGGATGGCGAACGTTTTCACAGTCACCGGGCGATGGGCCATGTTGCGGGTAATTTTGACCGTGATGACATCATCAAAGGACTTCCTGGAACCGTTGCCTGCGGCCATGTTCGTTATTCGACAACGGGAGAAACGGCGCTCCGCAATGTGCAGCCCCTGTTCGCTGATCTGGCATCCGGTGGGTTCGCCATTGCCCATAACGGCAACATTTCCAACGCGATGACCGTGAAAAAGGAATTGGTCCGGCGTGGTTCGATATTTCAGTCCACCAGCGACACCGAAGTTATCATCCATCTGGTTGCCACAAGCACCTATCGCACGTTGCTCGATAAATTCATCGACGCGCTAAAACAGGTTGAGGGCGCTTATTCACTGATCTGCATGACACCAGAGGGCATGATTGCCTGTCGTGACCCGCTGGGCATTCGCCCCCTCGTCATAGGTCGAATTGGCGATGCGATCATCTTCGCATCGGAAACCGTGGCGCTTGACGTCGTGGGTGCGACCTATGAACGATCCATCGAACCGGGCGAAATCGTCATTGTTTCGGAAGGAGACGTGCGCTCAATAAAACCCTTCACACCGCAAAGTGCGCGACCGTGCATTTTTGAACATGTTTATTTTTCGCGGCCTGATTCGATTGTCGACGGATCAAGCGTCTATTCAGTGCGCAAGGCGATTGGCGCGCAATTGGCCATCGAAAGCCCGGTGCGAGCGGATTATGTGATTCCCGTGCCCGACAGCGGCACTCCTGCGGCCATTGGCTATGCCCAGCAGTCTGGCATCCCATTTGAACTTGGTATTATCCGGTCACATTATGTCGGCCGCACCTTCATCCAGCCGAGCGATGGGGTGCGCCATCTTGGGGTGAAACTCAAACATAATGCCAACCGCGCGCTGATCGCGGGCAAGAGCATCGTCCTGGTCGACGATTCAATTGTGCGCGGGACAACCAGCCTGAAGATCGTCCAGATGATGCGCGATGCTGGCGCGACCGAGGTTCATATGCGTATCGCCAGCCCGCCAACGCGGCACAGTTGCTTCTACGGCGTCGACACGCCCGAACGGTCAAAACTGCTCGCGTCCAAGCATAATGTTGAGGAAATGAAAGCCTATATTCACGCTGACAGCCTTGCCTTTGTGTCCATCGATGGTCTGTATAAGGCGCTGGGCGAGGAACAAAGGGCCGACATTCGCCCGCAATATTGCGATGCCTGTTTTACCGGTGACTATCCGACCAGATTGACAGATCAGGATGATGTTGCGCCAGAAAACCAACTTAGTTTGCTAGCGGAGCGCGTGGTTTAATGCCCACGCCGCTAGCTGGAAAACTGGTCCTCGTCACCGGCGCGTCGCGCGGGATTGGCGCTGCAACCGCCGAGGCTTTAGCAGCGGCGGGCGCGCACGTGATCCTGACGGCGCGCACAGCCAAAGACCTTGAAGAGGTTGAGGACCGCATCCATTCACTCGGCGGCAGCGCGACAATCGCCCCGCTCGACCTTGTTGACCCCGAAAGCATCGGGCGGCTTGCAGAGGCCATCTCAGGCCGTTGGGATGCGCTGGATATTCTTGTCCTCAATGCGGCGATGCTCGGCAGTTTGGGCCCTGTTCATAATCAAGATGCACAGGAATTCGCACAAGTATTCACACTCAATGTCAGTGCGCAACAGGCCATGATTGCGGCATTCGACCCTATGTTGCGCCGGAGCGCCGCAGCATCGGTTATTGGGATCACCAGCAGCGTCGCGCGATCACCGCGCGCCTATTGGGGGGCTTACGGCGCGAGCAAAGCAGCGTTTGAAACGTTGCTCGGCTCCTACGGCGAGGAAAATGAAACTACTGGGCGGATAAAAATCGCCATTGTTGACCCCGGCGCAACCCGAACAACAATGCGCGCGAAAGCCTTTCCTGGTGAAGACCCTCAGTCCGTCAAGGAACCGGCGGCAGTAGCCAACCGGATACTGGGATTGTTGACCAATGGGTTTACATCTGGCCACCGAGAGCGGGTTGATTAGCGCCCAGCGTCGCCAGCCTTTTGGACCGTTTTGTAAAATGCCTCCCGCTCAGCCCCAACCCCGTCCGGGTCAGTTGCGGTTTTCCAATTGCCGTTGGTCGCAATGATGAGTTTTCGTTTCGGGTCGATAAAGATCCCCTGCCCGAAAATGCCCTGCGCGGCAAAGCTGCTATCGTCGTTGGTCCACCACTGAAAGCCGTAGCCGCGCCCCGGCTGCCCAATGTCAGCTTGCTTGGTCGTCGCCTGGGATAGCCAATCGTCGGGGAAAACCGGTTTTCCGCCCGCGATGCCCCCGTCCAATATGAACTGGCCGAGCCGTGCATAATCACGCAACCGCGCCGAGATGCAGCAGCCGCTGATTTCGTGGCCTGTGGCCCCCAACATCCAGACCGCATCCGCCTCCATCCCGTATGGTTTCCATATTTTTTCGGAGAGATAGGCCGATAATGTCTTCTTTGTAGCGCTGGACACCAACACCCCAATCAAATTGGTTTCGCCGGTTTTATAGACCCATTTACTGCCCGCCGGGGCTTCTCGCGGCAGTGTCTTCATATAGGAAACGGTCACGTCTTCACCTGCGACCGGTTTTTGCAGGTTGAACAAGGCGACGTCAGATTTGGGATCGGTATAATCCTCATTCCATTTTACGCCCGATGTCATGGTCAGCAATTGCCGCACCGAT
>JANNWX010000188.1:0-2535 GCA_031409315.1 Sphingomonadales bacterium
GCAAGTCCCAAATCAATCGGGCCGAGACGCAGCAGCTTGGCTGTCCCGTCTGCCGCAAAGCCAATGATCGTGGATTCAAGGCCCAGACTGCATGGTCCGGCATCGACGATCAGCGGAATTTTTTCGCCCAGCGACTTCATGACATGAACAGCCTGCGTCGGGCTGATCGTGCCACTGGCGTTGGCGGAAGGTGCGGCAAGCGGTCTGCCCGTTACTGCCAACAGCGACTGCATGGCCGGATGGGCCGGTACGCGAAGTGCAATGGTTTGCAGTCCCGCCGTGACGAGGCTGGCAATGCCGCTGTCGGGGCGGAGAGGCAGAACCAGAGTCAGCGGTCCTGGCCAATGGCGTAGCGCCAGATCGCGTGCGGCGTCGCAAAAGATGGCAATCTCCTCAGCGGCCCTTAAATCTGGAACATGCACAATCAATGGGTTGAAACTTGGGCGCCCTTTGGCTTCATAAATCCCTGCAACGGCCGCACCATTTGTCGCATCGGCCGCAAGCCCATAGACCGTCTCTGTTGGCATCGCGACGCAGTGACCCGCCAGGATCAGCGAGGCAGACTCCGAAATCGCGGCGTCGCCATATGGCAGGACGCGCGTTTCAAACCTAGGTTTTGCAGACGGCATTCCGTCGCGCTATAGCGCGCCATCCATTCATGCAAGTCAGCGGTGCCCGACGATATGACCTACTCCCCCCCGATTGCCGAACAGCGTTTTGTCCTCGATCATGTGACTAGGATTGATGAATTGGCCGCAACCGATCGATTCGCGGCGGCTTCGCCTGATATGGTTGATGCGATCCTTGAAGGGGCAGGGGCCTTTGCCGCCGGTGAATGGGCACCCCTCAACACCGTCGGTGATCGTGTTCACGCACAGTGGAGCGGCGGCCATGTGACGATGCCACCGGGTTTCCGCCAAGCCTATCAGGCCTATGTCGATGGTGGCTGGGGCAGTTTGGATGGCCCAATTGATTTCGGGGGGCAGGGGCTGCCTTTCGCATTGGCAACGGTTGTGCTTGAGGATTTGGGAACGGCTAATATGGCCTTTTCACTTTGCCCGATGTTGACGGTGGGCGCGATTGAAGCAATCGCAGTGCACGGCAGTGATGCGCAACGGGAAACCTATCTGCCAAAACTGGTAACCGGCGAATGGACAGGCACGATGAACCTGACGGAGCCACAGGCCGGATCGGATGTCGGCGCGCTACGGACGACCGCCACCGCCGTTGGTGACGGGTCTTACCTGATCAAGGGAACCAAGATTTTCATCACATTTGGCGCGCATGACTTGACCGATAATGTGATACATCTGGTGCTGGCTCGCACGCCTGATGCGCCAAAAGGAACCAAAGGGATTTCGCTGTTTCTCGTGCCCAACATCAGACCGGATGGGAGCCGAAACGACGTCCACTGTGCCTCAATCGAGCATAAACTGGGGATCCATGCGTCGCCCACTTGTATCATGTCCTACGGCGATCATGACGCCTGCACCGGGCATCTGATCGGCCCGGAATTTGGCGGCATGAAGGCCATGTTCACAATGATGAACAACGCGCGATTGAATGTGGGGTTACAGGGCGTCGAAATCGGCGAACGGGCAACGCAGGCAGCCCTTGCCTATGCCAAGGATCGGATCCAGTCGCCGCGCGCCGACGGTGTGTCGCCCGAACCCGCGGCGATCATCGAACATCCTGACGTCCGCCGAATGCTGATCCGGATGAAGACGCTGACCGAGGCTTCACGGGCGTTACTCTATTATGCAGCAGGCCAGGTTGACCGCGCCCATCTCGGCATCGATGGCGCGAAGCAACGGCTGGACTTGGTGACGCCGCTCGCGAAATCTTACGGCACCGACATCGGGTGTGAGATCGCAAGCCTAGGTGTTCAGGTGCACGGCGGTATGGGTTTTGTCGAAGAAACCGGCGCTGCGCAGCATTACCGTGATATCCGGATTGCGCCAATTTACGAAGGCACCAACGGCATTCAAGCCGCCGATCTTGTCGGGCGCAAACTGGCAGGGGATGGCGGTGCCGGGTTGGCGCGCCTGATCGCCGACGTTCGGGCCGAGGCGAAGGATGAGGGCCTGCACGAATTGGTCACTCAGGTCGAACGCGCTGCCTCACACCTCCTGGCGTCGCCGGTTGAAGATCGGCTTGCGGCTAGCCAGCCATTTTTGACGATGGTGTCGGTGATGACTTGTGGCTGGTTGATGGAACGACAGCTCTACGCCGCTCAACAATGCGCGGTTCAAACGTCCTTCCACAAGGCGAAGACGGTCACAACGCGCACCTATCTTGCACTCATGGTTCCTGAGGCTTTGGGGCTGGCACCATCGGTGTTTCAGGGTGCGGAATTGTTCTATATGCTGAATGCCGAGGAATTGGTGGTGTAGGATTCTGATCCTAAGTCGACAAGAACCAGCGGTCGGTTCCTTCAAGCCCGACGGCGGTCAAAACACCGCTGGCAAAGGCCCCGGTGTCAATGCCGATCCGGTTGTGCCGTTCCTCGACGCTGTCGGTTATCGTGTGGCCGTG
>JANNWX010000189.1:0-7987 GCA_031409315.1 Sphingomonadales bacterium
CGAGGATGCGTTCCTGACCGTGGGCAGCGCGGGCCTTTTCAAATCCAGCGGCAACGCTTTCATCGCTGGTGACATTCACCTCGCAAAAGACGCCGCCAATTTCAGCAGCCATCGCTTCACCCTTTTCAGCTTGGAGGTCGAAGATGGCGACTTTGACGCCTTTGGCTGCAAGCGCGCGGGCGGTGGCGGCACCAAGGCCGGATGCGCCGCCAGTGATGACGGCCGAGACTGTTGAATCGAGTTTCATTGGTTGGGTTCCTTCAAATTCTTAAATAATTAAAGCCGTTCGATGATTGTTACGTTGGCAACGCCGCCGCCTTCACACATCGTTTGCAATCCGTATTTTCCGCCGCGTGCCTTCAGGGCATTGACGAGTGTCGCCATCAGCTTGGTGCCCGAGGCACCGAGCGGGTGGCCAAGCGCAATCGCGCCGCCGTTGACGTTCAGGCGCGACGCATCAGCGCCGGTATGTTTGAGCCAAGCAAGCGGCACTGATGCGAAGGCCTCATTCACTTCAAAAAGGTCAATATCGCCAATAGACAGGCCTGCACGTTGCAGAGCGCGGTCGGTTGCGAACAGCGGCTCTTCAAGCATGATGACAGGATCACCCGCCGTCACGGTCAGATTGTGGATGCGGGCGATGGGCGTCAGGCCGTGATCCTTCAAAGCCTGTTCCGACACGATCAGCACTGCCGACGCGCCGTCGCAAATCTGGCTGGACGATGCCGCAGTCAGCGATCCCCCCTCTTGCAGCAGCTTGAGGCCCGCAATCCCCTCCAGCGTCGCATCCATCCTTATGCCTTCGTCGGTGGCATGCTTGACGATCCCTTCAGGGGTTTCAACGTCCAGCACGACGATCTCGTCGGCAAAGGCACCCGCGCTGGTTGCTGCCGCCGCCTTTTGATGACTGGCGAGTGCGAACCGATCAAGTTCGTCTTTGGAGAGGCCGTGTTTTTTCACCAGCATTTCCGCGCCGACGAATTGCGACCAATAGATGCCGGGATATTTGGCCTCCAGCCCCGGCGATTTATAATTGCCCAGCCCTTCTTTCATATGCAGCATCGAGGTGGAGCCCATCGGCACCCGCGTCATACTTTCGACGCCAGCCGCAATCACCATATCCATCGTGCCCGACATGACAGCTTGGGCGGCAAACTGCATCGCTTGCTGGGATGAGCCGCACTGGCGATCGATAGAGACGGCAGGCACGCTGTTGGGCAAATGCCGCGACGCCAATACGGCGTTACGCCCGACCTGGCCCGCTTGCTGTCCGCCCTGACTGACGCAGCCCATGACGACATCTTCAATCCGTCCGCCATCAAATCCGTTGCGGGCGACGATGGCATCTAGCGTTGCTGCGGCAAGATCAACCGGGTGCCATCCCGCAAGTTTACCGTTCCTTTTGCCACCCGCCGTGCGGACAGCATCCACGATATAGGCTGTTGCCATGATCCGACTCCTTCATTCACATCTCGATGAAGCAAAGCCACTTGCGCAAATTGACGTTTACGGCAAGGGAAAGTTGATTGAAGCGCTTTCTTCCCCGCTGGAGGCCAGAATGAATGTATCTGACGCCGTCGCCTATCGCCGTTCGGTGCGCGGCTTTACCGATCAAGCCGTTGATGTTGGGCTGGTGCAGGACATTGTCCAAAAGGCCGCCCACGCGGCGACCGGCGGTAATTTGCAGCCCTGGCATATCGATATTGTCTACGGGGACGCAATGGCGCGGCTGAAGACAATCATGGCGGAAAAAATGGCGCAGGGTGGCCAGCGCGAAGAGCCGGAATATGATATTTATCCACCATCCCTGAAATTCCCTTACAAGGACCGCCGATTTGAAGTGGGTGAGATGCTATACGGTGCCATCGGCATCCCGCGTGAGGACAAGATCGCGCGCGCGATGTGGTTTGCCCGTAATTTCCAGTTTTTCGGTGCGCCTGTCGGCCTGTTCCTGACGCTCGACCGGCAAATGGGGCCGCCGCAATGGGGCGATGCGGGGATGATGCTTCAGAATATCATGCTGCTGTTGTGCGAGGCCGGGCTGGATAGTTGCGCGCAGGAATGCTGGGCTATCTATCCCAAGACCATCGGGGCATTTCTTGGCACGCCCGATGACCGCATCCTGTGGACCGGCATGTCGATTGGATACAAAGACAACACGGATCCCGCCAATGCTTTGGTGCCGACCCGCGCCGATGCGGGCGAATGGATGACCGTTCACGACTGATTGACTTCCGCTTATGGCTTCGCCATTGGGCTGCCTTCCTGAATCGGGCGCGTGCCTGTCAGGGCATCTGGGGACAGGTGGCCGAGTGGTTAAAGGCAGCAGACTGTAAATCTGCCCGTGCAAGCGTACGCTGGTTCGAATCCAGCCCTGTCCACCAGCTTTGCCGATCAAAAATCGCTAGACCGTGTTCGATTTTGATTGAATCAAAATCGCGGTCTATTTCTTTGGTCTACCGCGATTTCCGAGCCGTTAAATGTTCCATTTAACGCGAAATCACTCTGGGGAGACGATTTTCGGCAAAACTCCCAAGCAAAAGCGCGGGAGCGGGGTAAGTCTGATTTTTGAAACTCCGCGGTCAGCGCCGAGTTTTGAAAATTCCCCTCAAACAATAGCCTCTAACCCTTTCCGGCTGACAATGGACAAAAGCCGCAAGGCTGGCCCGCCGGGGCGTTTTACGCCGCGTTCCCATTCGGAGACGAGGTTTTTGGACACATTGAGGTAGCGCGCGAAGACGGGCTGGGAAACGGCCTCGCTTTCGCGGATGGCCTTGATTTCTGCGGGTTGCAAAACGGGGGCGGCGATCAAGCAGGATTCGTCAAATTCGCGCATCGTTTTTTTGTCGATAGCGCCAGTTTCATAAAAGCCCTCCATCATCTGATGAACGGATGCCAGCACTTCGCTCTTATAGGTTTTAGTAGCCATTTTTCACCTCAATCAGCCGTCCGGCATGAACCTCATTTTTGATACGGTCTTGTGTAAACGCCAAAACAATCTTTGCCGCCTTCCTCAATTCCGCCAACTCCAAAGCATTCAAATTTGCTTTATCGTTCTTGGCAAACCCGGCCACGAAAATGGCGCGCTCGCTTGCCCTGAAAAATATCAGCGTCCGGTATCCACCGGACTTGCCTGCACCTTCGCGGGCAACGCGCTGTTTCAGCAAACCGCTGCCCAAATCCGCATCAATCAATCCCTTTTCGGCGCGGCGGATTGCATCGCAAAGGGCGTTATCGTCAATCTTCTCTTTGCGGGCGAACTTTGCGAACCATGCGTTCTTGTTATGCGCATGATGCCGCCGTTCTCCGAATCCAAATGCTTAAGTGTCATACAAAGCATGATATGTCAAGATTGGCGCTGCCCATGAGGCGAAAGCGGCGCGCCGGTGGTATGGGGAAAAATCCCGGTGGAAGCCCTGTCCACCATTGCATATGCCGCGCGGCTTATCCGGCTTTTCGCATCTTTGCCTGTTCTGGCACATGGTTGCTTTGGATCAGATCGATCAGGGCGGCGGCGGGCATGGGTTTGCCGATCAGCCAACCTTGCGCGGTATCGCAACCGAACCTTTCCAGGAGGGCGAGGCAATCACGGTCTTCGACGCCTTCGGCAACGACTTTGAACCCCAATTCATGGGCAAGATCGATGGTGGACCGGACCAGAATCTGGTCGCCCTTATTCTGTTTCATCCGACTGACAAAACTTTTGTCAATTTTGATTTCATCAGCGGGGAAGGATTTGAGATAGGTCAGCGAGGATTGGCCGGTGCCGTAATCATCAATCGACACGCGTGCCCCCCACGACCGAAATTTTTCCAGCGCGCAAATGGCCGTTTGCGTGTTGGATACGGTCGCGGATTCGGTGATTTCAAACGTGAGCAGCGCAGCAAGACTGTCGCCCACCGTCAACCGTTCCTCAACTGCCGCCATGAAATCAGTGTCGGCGAGCAGGGGCGCGGAAATGTTGATCGCAACAGCCAGGTTCATATTACCGGCTTGCCATAGTCGCAGATCGGCCATGCAGCGGTCGAGGACGTGAAGGGTAAGATCATCAAGCCGGTTCTGCTTTTCGAGCACGGGAATGAATTCATCTGGCGGAATTGGGCCCAGAACCGGGTGGTTCCAACGAACGAGCGCCTCTGCGCTTTTGATCGATTTTGCTTTGATGTCCCATTTCGGTTGATAGGCGACCAGGATTTCGCCGTGGGCAATGGCGTGATCAATGTCAGCAAGCAGGAGCAGAGCGCGGTCCGTTTCCGAGGCGACCTCGGCGCTGTGGAGCGCCCAACGCTGATCGGCAACGGCGGCGCGGGCCGCAGCATTGCCGGCCTGCAAAACCAGTTCACCGGTGGCTTTTCCCGCGCCGAACGCCAGCCCGAAGGCAGGAGTGATCAGGATCGACCGGCGACCAAGTTCAATGGGCGCGCGGAACAAAGACGACATGCCCTCGACTTCTTCGATGATCGTTTGAATTTCGCCGTCGGAAATGAAAAACCCGAGCGTGCCGGGTTTGAGGATGTGCAATTTGGCAGCGCCGATCCCCACGCCAAGCCTATCCACCACGCGCTTCATTAAATCGGTGCGTTCGTCAGAAGTGAGAATTGCCGTTATTTCGTCAAATTGTTTAAGCTCCACCGCGACGACGGCAATGTTGGGGGAGGGCCGGGCCGATTGTTCCAGCGCGCGGGCATTTGGCAGGCCGGATTGCGCATCTTCCATCCGCGCCACCCGCAGCTTGGCAAAAGCGGCAACGGCCATGTTTAAGGCCGTCAACCAGAAGAGGGCGGCCAGTGCCGGCACGATTTCAAGACTGCCCCAGCGCATTGTTTCGAGAAGGAGCGGCATGCCCAGCAGGGCAACAAGGCTGATCCCCGCCAATAGCGAATTGGACGCCCCATTCCTGATGCGCAAGGCGACCAGTGCCGCCCCACATATGATCAGCAAAGCGGGCCACCACCCCAGCGTCGGGTTGCTGCTTGCCTGTATCAAGGTTTCGGCGGCCATCGCCTGAACGACGACGCCGGGCAAGACGCCGTGACCCGGAACAGCGTAGCGATCACCCATTTCGACTGCGGTCGCGCCAACCAGAAATGATTTTCCGCGCAGTGCCGACACGGGCACGCGCCCCTCGACGATGTCGGCAAAGCTGTGACGCGGAATCGTGTCTGGACGGATTGAGGTGTCGATGCGAAATTCGGAACCGATATGACCGTTTGTTCCCGCCAGCATTGCGCCAATCGACGGGCGGGGGGTGCCCGACGTTACGGTTCCGTGATTATAGTGCCGCATCTGGCCATCAGGATCGGGCGTGACATTGACCGACGCAAGGAATGCATGCGCCCGCAGCGGTTCAATTGGCAGGTTTTCGGAAAAAACCGCGCTGTTCGAGCGGCTTTTCTGTTTGAACGTCGGGAGGACCACCGAGCCACCAAAGCGCGCCAAGGCATCGGCGAAGGCCTGATCCGATTTGGCATTTGATCGCGCGGAAAAATCGACATCAAATGCGACCATCTGCGCGCCATCACGTCCAAGCTGATCGACTAGCCTGCCGTGCAATTGGCGTGGCCACGGCCAATCATTATATTTTGACAGGCTGAACGCGTCGATTTCAACAATATGGACCTGACCGCTGGCGGCGTGCGATCTGAGACTGTCCCGCGCGATGCGCATCTGTTCCTCGACGCCGAACCCATAGCCAGACAGGCCTGTGGTCAGCCCGACCAACATCGCAATCATCAACGCGCCGCGCACGAGGAAAGACTCAAGCCGATTGGGCTTTGGATGGGGCGCTGAACGTGACTTGCCAAATTTCATCTGTGCGACGGTTCCGGTTTACGTGATGGTCATCCGTTCGTCACTAACAGGAAAAGTCTAACAAGCGTTGAAGGCGCGGGTTGCCCGATGTTCACGACCTAGCGTCGTGACTTGCCCCCCGGCAACGCGATTCCGCCATTGCCATTTCCGTTTCCGGGTGAAACGGCTACCTCGACGCCAGCATCGACAGCCGGGGCTGGGTTGGAGTTTCCGTTTCCGTTTCCGTTGCCGGTTGCGACAGCGACCTCGACACCAGCATCGACAGCCGGGGCTGGGTTGGAGTTTCCGTTTCCGTTTCCGGTTGCGGCAGCTACCTCGACGCCAGCATCGACAGCCGGGGCTGGGTTGGAGTTTCCGTTTCCGTTGCTGTTTCCATTTCCGTTGCCGGTCGCGACAGTAACCTCGACGCTAGCGCCGACAGCCGGGGCTGGGTTGGAGTTTCCGTTCCCGTTGCTGTTCCCGTTGCCGGTTGAGGCAGCTACCTCGACGCTAGCGCCGACAGCCGGGACGGGATTGGCGTTTCCATTTCCGTTCGCGTTGCCATTGCCATTGCCGGTTGCGGCTGCAACCTCGACGCTCGTGCCGACATCTGGGGCCGGACTGGAGTTACCGTTGCCATTGCCGTTTCCGTTACCGGTTGAGGCGGCTACCTCGACGCTCGTGCCGACAGCCGGGGCTGGACTGGAGTTTCCGTTGTTACCGGTTGAGGCAGCAACCTCGACGCTTGCATCGGTAGCCGGGGCCGGGCTGGAGTTTCCGTTCCCATTTCCGTTCCCGGTTGCGGCGGCAACCTCGACGCTCGTGCCGACAGCCGGGGCTGGATCAGCCTGACCGTTTGCGTTGCCGTTGCCAGTGCCATTGGTGGTCGTGGCTGTGCTGCCCCGTTCCTTGGTATCGGCGGTTTCGGTTGATGTTGCTGGCGCGGCGCTTGTTGTATTTGCGGCAATTTCGACCGCTGGGGTCGGCACTGCTGCGGTAGCGCTTGCTGGCGTTGTGCGCGTGGATGCTTGGGCAACCTGCGTCGGATCCCCCTTCACCAAGCCGCCGGTGATTGTTTCCAACCGCACCGGCCCTTCGCTGACCGGATTGGTAATGCTGGTTTCAAGCGCACTTGCCGTTTGGGCGGCGGGGGTGGCCGCAGCCGATTGACTGGCCGGTTTGTCGGCGGCGTTCTGGCGCGCGGTATCAGCCGGTTGTTCGCGGACAATTTCAACGCTTACGCGTGCTTCGGCAGCCGCTTCCACTTTTGCCGCTGCAACGAGGCTGCTGGCAGCCGCGCGGTTTGGCGAATCGATGATCTGCGTTTCCTGGCCCTTGATCGTCATCCGGTACGGCGTGTCAGACGCGACCATGCCGATTTCACCCGGTGTAACCAAATGGCTTGCCCCGCCGTCTTGCGTCGATACCTGCACCAATCCTTCGGTAACCTGCACAGCCGCGCCGGTTTCGGTCACCGTAACGCTGAACGTAGTGCCTTTGACCACAGCGGCGAGATAGGGCGTCTGAACGCCGAAATGGGGCGTGGCTTTTTTGTTGATCCGGAAAATCACATTGCCCAGATTTTGCACAATCTGGGTCATGCCGCCGCTTTGAACGGGATCGGCAATGCGGATGCGCGAATTTGGCGATACGACCAGATATTCTTCACCGCGCACCAGAACGGCGCGCCCTTTTAGGCCCGTCGATACGACGTCACCTTGTTTGAGGTCGCCGCCCCGGATCGACGCCTTGACGATACCACTGGACTGAATTGTGACCGGGCCGGTCGTTTCCGACACTTTCCAGGCAGGCGTCGCTGCCAGAGCCGCAGTCGAGCACATCAAGAGTCCGATGGCCAATGAAACGCGCGATGATTTAAACATATTTGCCCCCAATAATGAGATTCATGGGACGTGCTTAAGGCCGAGTGGATCAACGCCGTGTGTAGCGACCCGGTTAACAACCCGGTAACCGCATCGACGCCCCGTTAATCGTTCTTACAAACTTGGCCGTTAATCAGGACGTGCAGATTTTTGTTTTGGGGGCCTGCCGTTTTGACGCGCGCAATTGCAACACCGTTATGTTTCGCCGCCATTTGCGTAAGTGGAAACGTGTGTGCGCAGCAGATGCCCGATCCGGTTTCAACACTTACCCGAGAGGTTCAATCGGCCCGCGATAACAGTCCCGCCGATACTGG
>JANNWX010000190.1:0-7939 GCA_031409315.1 Sphingomonadales bacterium
TTGAGCACCAGCGCCGGGCATGAGTCCGGGTGACGGATAAGGTCGGGATGATACATGGTTGATCACGTCCCCTTTTTGTCGCCCGAATCTCTTGCCGATCAGTGTGACATGTGCATGACAGCATTTACCACATGTTGGGGTCAAGAGGGGAAATGACCACAGAATTTATTACACGCTTTGCGCCAAGCCCGACGGGACGTCTCCATCTGGGTCATATCTGGTCGGCTATGCACGGATTTGATATGTCCCGCGCTGCAAACGGGCGCTTTTTCTTGCGGATCGAAGACATCGACCAGGGGCGATGCCGTCCGCAATTTGTTGATGGAATTTTTGAAGATTTACACTGGCTTGGGCTTGATTGGGACGGTGACGTGGTTTTTCAATCGGATAGGTCGTCTGCCTATGCGGATGCCCTTGATCGGTTGCGCGCGATGGATTTGGTCTATCGCTGCTGGTGTAGCCGCGCAGAAATTTCTGCAAGTGCGGGCGCGCCGCAGGGCGATGTAGGCCCGACGTATCCGGGGACTTGCAAAGGCCGGTCTTCTCCCACGGATTCGCGCCCGCATTGCTGGCGGCTTGACAGTGCGAAGGCCGCCGTTGTTGCGGGTCCGCTTATCTGGCGCGAATACGGGCGGGGGGCGATAGATGTTGATCCGGCATTATTCGGCGATGTCGTCATCGCTCGCAAGGATGCGGAAACCAGTTACCATCTGGCCGTTGTTGTTGATGATGCAGCGCAGGGCGTGAGCGATGTTGCGCGCGGTGCCGACTTGCAGAACGCAACCCATATCCACCGGCTGTTGCAAAATCTGCTCGGATATAAATCGCCTCGTTATCATCACCACGGGCTCATCGTTGGGCAAGACGGGGTGCGGCTGGCCAAGCGCAAAGCATCACCGACCATCCAATCTATGCGCGATGCCGGGGTCGACCCTGTCGGTTTGATGCGCGGCCTGCGATCGGGCGTGTTTCCGGTTGGCTTTGGTTTGGCGCGCGGTTAAGGCAGTATCCATGAACACATTCCTTATCATCCTCCTTGTCATCGCTGTCATCGCAACAATCGTATCGCTCGTGCGCGGCATTGTTGCCTTTTTGAAAACGACCGAGGCCGATTTGAATGATCAGGAAAGCGGACCAAGCGCGTCGGGCATCAAACAGAATAAAATGATGATGAACCGCATCCTGTTTCAGGCGTTGGCGGTTGTGATTGTGGTCATCCTGCTGGCATCGGCGCGGGGCTGAGGCCCGTGGTCAAGCTCAACAAAATTTACACGCGTACCGGTGACGACGGCACAACGGGCCTTGTCGATGGCAGCCGCACCCCAAAGGACGCGCCGCGCATGGCCGCGATTGGCGATGTCGATGAACTGAATTGCGTACTCGGGACGGTCGCGCTGCACGTAAGCGGCGAAGCATTGGCGCGGGTGCGGATGATCCAGAATGATCTGTTCGATCTCGGCGCAGACCTAGCGACGCCGGGCGAGGATTTCACCCCCGGCGAAATGACGCTGCGCATCGTGCCCGATCAGGTCGAACGACTGGAGGCAGAACTGGATGCGATGAACGCAGACCTCCTGCCGCTCACCAGCTTCATTCTGCCCGGTGGAAGCGCACCCGGAGCCGCGCTCCACATCGCCCGCACTGTTTGCCGCCGCGCCGAACGCACCGCCGTTTCTGCTGCCCGTAGTGTTGCGCTTAATCCGGAGGCGCTGAAATATCTCAATCGGCTTTCGGACTATCTGTTCGTGATGGGGCGGGCGGTGAATGGAAACGGCGCGGATGATATCCTTTGGGTTCCCGGCGGATCCCGCTAGATTTGGAATAAATGATGATGAAGACAATCGGCGTGGTCGGCGCTGGGCAGATGGGGGCCGGTATTGCGCAGGTTACGGCGCAGGCGGGCTATGTCGTGCTACTGTCTGATGTTGATCAGGCGCGGGCCGAGGCGGGCAAGGCGGGAATCGCCAAGGGACTTGGCCGCCTGGTAGAGAAGGAAAAAATCAGTGCTGAAGCGCGCGATGCCGCGCTTGCGCTGATCCAGCCGGTTGCGGGCGCCTCGGCTTTTGCCGCCGCTGACATGGTGATCGAAGCAGCCACCGAGCGTGAGGACATCAAGCGCGCCATCTTCGCCGATGTCGGCAAGGTGTTGCGCGCCGATGCAATTCTCGCGTCCAACACATCGTCGATCCCGATTACGCGGCTGGCGCAGGCATCGCCCGATCCGGCCCGGTTCATTGGTGTCCATTTCTTCAACCCTGTGCCGGTGATGGGGTTGATCGAATTGATCCGCGGGCTGGCTACCAGCGACGCCACCGTCGTCGCGGTTGAAGCGTTCGTCCAATCGCTCGGTAAGCAGATCGTCCATGCCAATGACGCGCCCGGCTTCATCGTCAACCGTGTCCTGATGCCGATGATCAACGAAGCCTGTTTCGCACTGGGCGAGGGCGTTGCAACGATGCGCGATATTGATACGGCATGCCAGCTTGGCCTCAACCATCCTATGGGGCCGCTGACTCTCGCGGACTTTATCGGTCTTGATACCTGCCTTGAGATTTGCCGTGTGCTATTCACGACCACCGGCGACCCGAAATTCCGCCCTGCGCCAATGCTGATCAAATATGTTGAGGCGGGGTGGCTTGGCCGTAAAACCAAACGTGGCTTTTACGATTATGCCGGGCCTGAGCCGGTGCCGACGCGCTGACTGATCGAAAAATTCGATCACTATCAATCAGATTATTGACTCACTAAATTCTGGCGCGCGCGTTAGGGTGAAGCATAAATTCAACCTTGGGCGAATGGAGCGTGACATGGGACTTGCTGGAACAAAAACCGAATCCAATTTGAAGGCCGCATTTGCCGGTGAAAGCCAGGCCAATCGCCGGTACCTCTATTTCGCGCAGAAGGCCGATATCGAAGGGTATAATGACGTTGCTGCTGTTTTCCGCTCAACCGCTGAAGGCGAAACCGGCCATGCGCACGGGCATCTTGAATTTCTTGAAGAGGTTGGGGATCCGGCCACCGGCGAACCGATCGGTGATACGGCTTTGAACCTGAAATCGGCGATTGCGGGCGAAACGCACGAATATACCGATATGTATCCCGGCATGGTCAAGGACGCCCGCGAAGAA
The DNA here is from genome assembly GCA_031409315.1 of Sphingomonadales bacterium. Lineage (GTDB taxonomy): Bacteria > Pseudomonadota > Alphaproteobacteria > Sphingomonadales > Sphingomonadaceae > Aquisediminimonas. The sequence continues at coordinate 3,129 of JANNWX010000190.1, forward strand.
GGGTTTGACGAGATTGCCGACTGGTTTGAAACGCTTGCCAAGGCTGAAAAAAGCCACGCCGGTAAATTCCAGAAGACGCTGGATACGCTTGGGGCATAAGAGTTTGACCCTCCCCCTCCCCCTTTTGTGGAGGGTCATGAATGGCCGGGACCGCGCCCTCCCTTTCGGTCCCGGCCATTTTCGTTTTGATGAAGAGGCACTAAGATGAGAGAAGGCAGTCTCGACGCCCCGACTCGGCACCCGATAGCGTGGCAAGAGGATGCGTTTTACGACGAGGCCGAACTCGACAGCGAGCTGCGGCGCGTGTTTGATATCTGCCACGGATGTCGTCGCTGTTTCAATCTGTGCGATTCTTTTCCCAAGCTGTTCGATCTGATCGACGAAAGCCCCGATGAGGACGTTGAGCATCTGGCGTCCGCAGATTTCAAGCCCGTCACGGATGCCTGCACCTTGTGCGACATGTGTTTCATGACGAAATGTCCCTACGTGCCGCCCCACGAATTCAATCTGGATTTCCCCCATCTGATGCTGCGTGCCCGCGCCGTTGAACATAAGAACGGACAGACCAGTTTTGCCGACAGTCAATTGGCGAACACCGACCGCAATGGCGCACTCGGAAATTTCGCAGCCGGTGTCGCCAATTGGGCAACCAAGGAAAACGGGCCCGCGCGCGGGATCATGCAAGCGACGCTTGGTATCGATGCGCGCGCGCATCTGCCCGAATTTGCCGATAGGCCACTGACCAAATCGGCGCATATCCCCGCCCCAAATCCCGATGCCCCGGCCTTTGGCCGCAAGGTCGTGCTTTACGCCACCTGCTATGGCAATTTTAACGATCAGACGCCCGGTGAGGCGGCCATCAAGCTGCTGACGCATAACGGCGTGATTGTGCGGGTTGAACATCCACAGTGCTGCGGGATGCCCAAGTTTGAAAATGGCGATCTGGGGGCAGTCGCGGGTTCTGCGCAAGTAGTGGCCGACTTTTTTGGGCCGCTGATTGATGAAGGCTATGATGTGGTGCCGCTCACCACCAGTTGTGCGCTCATGCTCAAATCCGAATGGCCTTTGCTGTTGCCGGGAAATGAGGCGGTGGCCAAATTGGCACGGTCGACCTTTGACCTGTCTGAAATTGTGGTCGACATTTCAAAGAAGCAAGGGCTGCTTCCGATCGAAGCGATGCCGTCCGCCATAGCTGTCCATTTTGCCTGCCATGCCCGCGCGCAAAATATGGGGGCAAAGGCGGTTGAAATGCTCCGCCTGATCCCGCAAGCCAAACCGCAAGTGGTGGAGCGTTGTTCGGGCCACGGCGGAAAATGGGGCATCTTCAAACAGAATTTTGATACCGCGATCAAGGTTGGCAAACCCGCAGCGCGACTCATAGACAAGCAAAATCCTGACTATGTTGTCAGCGAATGTCCGCTTGCCGGTCCGCATTTGCAACAGGTGCTGGCGACGGTCGGATCAGACACTATCCCCGAGCGCATTGGCCATCCAATTGAAGTGATGGCCAAGGCATACGGATTATAGGATCCCCCATGCCCCGCGAAACGCATAATATCACCGCATCCGACATTCTGCCGCTGTCCATTTGGGGCGCGCAGCGCAAGGCGCACCGGACGGCGCTGTCGGCGGTGAAGAAGAAACGTCGGGTCGCCATCGGCCCGCACGCCACGCTCTATTTCGAAAATTGGGATACGATGTGGTATCAGGTGCAGGAAATGCTGTGGATCGAAAAGGGTGGCGATGCGCAGCTTCCCGATGAACTCGCGGCGTATGTTCCGATGATCCCCAACGGCACCGAATTGTCCGCGACGCTGATGCTGGAAATCCCCGATGAAACCAAGCGCCGCCGGATCTTGGCCGAATTAGGCGGGGTAGAAACCTTGGTGACGATCAGCGTCGGCGACCACCGCATTGCCGGTATCGCCGAAGCGGATCTTGACCGCACCACCGTAGACGGCAAAACCAGCGCCGTTCACTTCCTCCATTTCCCCTTTGCGCCTGACCAAATCATGGCGTTTGGAAATCTGCATAATGAATTGATGATGCGGATTGACCATCCGGCATATGGCCATGCGGCGATTGTAGGCGACGAGGTGCGGGGGGAATTGCTCGGGGATTTTGGGTAACGGCAAAACGCCCGCCGGATTTTCTTCCGACGGGCGCCTTTTTCCTCCCCAGGAAAGTGGTGGGCTGATTTAACCGAACTGGTTCATCGTGTTGTGCGCGCCGCCGGCTTTAAGGGCGGCTTCACCGGCGAAATATTCTTTGTGATCGTCGCCAATGTCAGACCCGGACATATTCTGATGCTTCACGCAGGCGATGCCCTGACGAATTTCCTGACGTTGCACGCCTAGAACATAGCCGAGCATGCCCGCCGCGCCGAAATATTCCTTCGCCAGATTGTCGGTCGAAAGCGCGGCGGTGTGATAAGTGGGCAGTGTGATGAGGTGGTGGAAAATACCCGCCCGTTTTGCACCATCGGCCTGAAATGTGCGGATCATCTTGTCGGCCTGCACGCCCAATTCGGTCGCGTCATAATCCGCGCTCATCAAACCGGCCCGGTCGTAGGCGGCAACATCGAGCCCTTCAGCCTTCATCGCGTCGTAGACTTGTTGACGGAAATTGAGCGTCCAGTTGAACGAGGGTGAATTATTATAGACAAGTTTCGCCTTGGGATAGACGGCGCGGATGCGGTCCATCATCCCGGCAATCTGTTCAACATGGGGTTTTTCGGTTTCGATCCACAACAGGTCCGCGCCGTTTTGGAGCGAGGTGATGCTGTCTAGCACGCAGCGATCTTCGCCGGTGCCTGCGCGGAATTGATAGAGGTTTGACGGCAGGCGCTTTGGCCGCATCATTTTTCCGTCACGGTTGATGATGACATCGCCGTTCTTCGCGGTCGACGCATCAATTTCTTCGCAATCAAGGAAAGCATTATATTGGTCGCCAAGATCGCCGGGCGCGTTGCTGACCGCGATTTGTTTGGTCAGGCCAGCGCCAAGCGAGTCTGTGCGGGTGACGATGATCCCGTCGTCAATCCCCAGTTCGAGGAAGGCATAGCGGCAGGCACGGATTTTGGCGATGAAATCCTCATGCGGCACAGTGACCTTGCCATCCTGATGGCCGCACTGTTTTTCGTCACTGACCTGATTTTCAATCTGGAGCGCGCAGGCCCCGGCTTCGATCATTTTCTTGGCGAGCAGATAGGTGGCTTCGGCATTGCCAAAGCCAGCGTCAATATCGGCAATGATCGGCACAACGTGGGTTTGGAAATTTTCGACCTTGTCAAGCAACGCCTTTTCCTTGGCGCTGTCACCAGCGGCGCGAGCAGCATCAATGTCGCGGAACAGCAAGCTTAGTTCGCGGGCGTCGGCCTGACGCAGGAAGGTATATATCTCCTCGATCAGCGCCGGAACGCTGGTTTTTTCGTGCATCGACTGATCAGGCAGCGGGCCGAAATCAGAGCGCAAGGCGGCAACCATCCAGCCCGAGAGATAAAGATATTTGCGCTTGGTGGTGCCGAAATGCTTCTTGATCGAAATCATTTTCTGTTGGGCGATAAACCCGTGCCAGCACCCCAGAGACTGGGTGTAGTTCGCGGAGTCGGCATCATAAGCGGCCATATCTTCGCGCATGATTTTCGCGGTATAGCGGGCAATATCAAGCCCGGTCTGAAAACGGTTCTGAACCCGCATCCGGGCAACGGATTCAGCGTCAATGCCGGTCCATGCGCCGTTTTTGGACTGCGTTAATGCAGTGATGTGGGTGATATGATCTTGGTACGACATTGTGTGAGCCTTTGCAATTTATGGCCTGAAGTTGACGAATTTTCCGCGCAATGGCCAGAAAATTCTGTCATTTTTCGTGTTGATAGGTCACATGAGTGTCAATAAATCTTGTTAATTTGTAATGTTTGTGACAAATGCAGTGCATGACCGACCAAAAACTATTTGCCGGACACGCGGTGCGCCGGATCAGGCGGGCATCCGGGCTGACCCAGGCCGGGATGGCGGACGCGCTGACGATTTCTCCGTCTTACCTTAACCTGATCGAACGCAACCAGCGACCGATTACAGCCGCGCTGCTGTTGCGGCTGGCCGAGCGGTTCGATTTTGATCCGCGCACATTGACCGGCGCGGCACCCGGCGGTGGCGCAGAGGCGGTGCGACGCCGACTGGCCGACCCGATGTTTGAAGACCTGGGCATTGACCGCACCCAGTTGGACGAATGGATCGCCGCTGCGCCCGATGCGGTCGAGGCCTTCGCCCGCGCCTTTGACAAGATATCGGGTGGCCCATCAGCGCGTGAACCAGATGCCATTGTCGCGGTCCGGCGTGAGATTGAGCGGTGGCGCAACCACTTCCCTGATCTCGATGCGCAGGCCGAGGCGCTGGCCGACGAGGTGCGGATGGGCACAGGGGATGTGTATGGCGGCGTGGCAGAGCGACTGCGCATCACCCACCAATTGTCGATCCGTATCCTGCCAATTGATGTGATGCCCGATCATCTTCGGCGGCTTGATCTGCACGCGCGGCAGTTGCAATTGTCGGAACTTCTTGATCCGGCAAGCCGCACGTTTGCCGCCGCATTCCAGCTTGCCCAGTTGGAGGCAAAAGCCGAAATCGAAGCATTGGTGAAGGCCGCGCAATTTGGTGAACGGGCCGCCGAACGGCTGTATCGCCGCCACCTGACCAGTTATTTTGCCGCCGCGTTGATGATGCCTTATGCCCGTTTCCTGCGCGCGTGCGAGGCGACGGGATATGATGTTGAGTTGCTCCAACGCCGGTTTGGCGCGGGGTTTGAACAGA
>JANNWX010000191.1:0-8504 GCA_031409315.1 Sphingomonadales bacterium
GGTTGACGACCTTTCCTGAAAATAGCAGATCTCTCTTGCTGGCAAGCCCGGCCTCCTGTGCCCGTGAAACAAAGGCATCACGCAATTCGCGCGTTAAATGGGTCTTAGAAAAATCGAAATAGATACCGGTTTCTTCGGATGAGAATTGTTCCACCCGTGACGGATCTGCGGCAAAAAGGTCGCCCAGTTTTGGCGAGGCTTGTGCTGTCAAAAAATCCCAAGGATTTGCTAGGTTCGTCATTCGCCCTCCGTCAAATGCAGCGACAAAGCTTGACGTCACGCCCGCGCCGCATCACATCGCTTCGCATGACCGATACACAGTTGACCCAAGTGCCGAAAGCCGTCGAGAGCGAAAAAAATGAGCCAAAGGCTGGTTCTGAAACGCGAGAGTTTCTGACGTTTTTGGTGAAGCTTGTGCTTTTCGTAACAATTTTGCGCAGTTTCATCTTTGCCCCGTTCAACATTCCGTCAGAATCGATGCTACCGCGACTATATGTCGGCGACTATCTGATCGTTGCCAAATGGCCTTACGGTTATTCAAAATATTCACTACCATTTTCCGTGCCGCTTATTCCGGGTCCTGTCTTCACTTCGACTCCAGAACGGGGTGATGTTGTCGTGTTCAAAGCGCCACCGGGCAATGATATCGATTATATCAAGCGCGTGATCGGTTTGCCGGGGGATTTAGTCCAGATGAAGGGTGGCCAGCTATTTTTGAACGGCATTGCCATCCCCAAAAAGCGGATTGCCGATCTTGTGCTACCCGTAACGCCGAATACCAGCTGCATGATGAGCGATTTTGAAGAAACGGCGTCTGATGGCAGTGTGCGGTGCCGCTATCCGCGCTTTGTTGAAACCCTGCCCGGCGGGAAAAGTTATCAAGTGCTCGACCTGTTTATCAAGGATGCGGACGATACAGACGTCTTTTCCGTGCCTGAAGGCCACCTGTTCATGATGGGTGACAACCGCGATAACAGTGAGGATAGCCGTTTTCCTGCAGCAGTGGGAGGCGGAATTGGTATCGTGCCCCAGGAAAACCTTGTCGGCCGCGCGACATTGACAGTTTTTTCAACCGACGGCTCGGCCAGTTGGATCATGCCTTGGACGTGGTTCAGCGCCGCCCGTTGGTCGCGTATCGGCGAAGGATATTGAACGACCTGCCCGATTGGCTGGCCGATACATTCGGTGTCACGCCAACAGACAATCAACCTTTTGAACGGGCCCTGACCCACGGCAGCCACGGTGGCGCGACCTATGAAAGGCTTGAATTTCTAGGCGACAGAATTTTGGGTCTGTGTATTGCTAATTGGCTGTATCACCGCTTTCCCGACGACGCAGAAGGGCAATTGTCAGCGCGGCTCAACATGCTGGTTTCGGGCGAAATCTGCGCCGAAGTCGCACGGACAATAGGGGTCGTCCCCTATCTGCGGCTTGGCAAACAAGCGCGTGATGACGGGGCGTTTCAAAGTGACAATGTGCTCGGCGATGTCGTGGAGGCGTTGATCGGCGCTCTTTATCTTGATGCAGGCATGGAACCTGTCGACGCGTTCATCCACAAACATTGGGACGCCTTGGTAGAAGGCCTGAAAGTCGCACCGCGCCATCCCAAATCCGAACTACAGGAATGGGCGGCATCCAAAAACCGCAAAGCCCCAGTCTATGACGTAATTGACCGTTCAGGCCCGCATCATGCCCCGCAATTCACCGTTCGCGTCTCGATTGGCAGTGCGGGCGAAGCAGAGGCCACCGGCAAGTCGAAACAAGAAGCTGAAACGGCGGCGGCGGCGGCCCTATTGGAGAGATTGGCGTGACACAGAAATGCGGCCTTGTGGCCATCGTGGGTGCGCCGAATGCGGGAAAATCGACGCTGGTGAACGCGCTCGTCGGACATAAGGTCGCCATCGTGTCGCCCAAGGCGCAAACAACACGCGCGCGGTTGATGGGTATCGCGATGCACAATGACACCCAGTTGATGTTAGTCGACACGCCCGGTATTTTCGCGCCAGAACGGCGGCTTGACCGGGCGATGGTGCAGGCTGCCTGGGGCGGGGCGCAGGATGCGGATCTAATCGCTCTGGTTGTCGATGCCAAAGCCGGTCTTGGCCAGAAGGTTGAGATGATCCTTGAGGGGTTGGCCGCGCGGCCAGAACCAAAAATGCTGATCCTCAACAAGGTTGATATTGCGGCCAAGGAAAAACTTCTCATTCATGCGTCCAGGCTCAATGAGAAAATGACCTTTACAGAAATCATGATGGTCAGCGCCCAGACTGGCGACGGCCTTGATACGCTAAAAGACGCAATCTGCGCACATATGCCCGAAGGGCCGTGGCACTTTCCCGCTGAGCAAGTCAGCGATGCAACCGACCGGATGACCGCAGCAGAGGTCACCCGCGAACAGATTTATCTGCAACTCCATGCCGAACTGCCTTATGCAAGCGCCGTCGAAACCGAAAAATATACCGAACGGCCTGACGGATCGCTTGAAATTCACCAGCAAATTTTTGTCGGTCGCCCAACGCAGCGGGCTATCGTTCTGGGCAAAGGCGGCGCTCGCCTGAAAGAAATCGGGTCACGTGCACGCGCAGAACTTTCCCGGATGTTCGGGAAGCCGGTCCATCTATACCTGCATGTGAAAGTCAATCCTGACTGGCAAGAAGATCGCAATGTTTACCGCGATATCGGCCTGGACTGGGTGGATTAACCTGACGTTTCCTCCTAAGAACGAACGGGACTAAGCAGGAAAGCAGAACATGACCAGTATTGGCATCATAGGCATTGCTGGCCGCATGGGACAGGCGCTGATCGCCCACGCAGCGGATACCGGCGTTGGTATCGCGGGCGGAATAGATATCGGCGGCGATCCGATTGCATTGGCGCGCATTGCCGACGTGCTGATCGATTTTTCTTCTCCTAATGCCCTTGTCGAAAATCTGGGCGCGGCGGTTGCAACCGGCAGGCCGATTCTGATTGGAACAACCGGGCTGGAAGATCATCATCATCAGGCGATTGATGATGCTGCGCGCCATGTTGCGGTGTTGCAAACCGGCAATACGTCGCTCGGCATTACCTTGCTCACCCGTCTGGTGCGCGAAGCGGCGGCAAGGCTTGGCCCCGATTGGGATATCGAAATCGTCGAAATGCACCACAGGATGAAGATCGACGCGCCGTCCGGCACCTCCTTGATGCTTGGGCGCGCTGCTGCGGATGGCCGGGCTATCCCGCTGGAACCAAACAGCGAACGGGGTCGAGACGGGATAACCGGAGAGCGTGCCAAAGGGGCTATCGGCTTCGCGTCTTTGCGCGGCGGCAGCGTTGCCGGGGATCACAGCGTCTATTTTGCAACCGACAATGAACGCATTGAGCTTACCCACCGCGCCGAAAACCGCATCATATTTGCCACTGGTGCCATCAAGGCGGCGCTCTGGCTCAAAACTCAGCCGGCGGGGCGTTATTCAATGGACCAGGTGCTGGGAATCTAACGCGATTGCGCCGCATGGACGCCTTGGCAGGACCTTGACCGTGTTCTCGACTTTCCAATCGAAAACTGTAACTTGATACGATGCGTGAAAAGGAACTCCGATTGGCTTTGGTGTGTTACGGCGGGATCAGTCTCGCTGTTTATATGCACGGCATCACAAAGGAGATTTGGCACGTTGTTCGTGCAAGTCGGGCTTTCCACGCAGGTGAAGCACAAGGCGACGGTGTGGCGGCAGTTTATTATGACCTGCTGAAAGATATCCAAAACAGTTTGGAGGTCAAATTGCGCGTTTTTGCGGATATTATCGCAGGCGCAAGTGCTGGCGGAATCAATGGTATTTTCCTGGCTCAAGCCATCGCGACGGGGCAATCACTTGAACCCTTGGCGGACCTGTGGCTAGAGCAAGCAGACGTCGAACATCTGCTTGATCCCGATGCCCGCCCGTTGTGGCGGTTCGGCAAACTCTGGGCAATCCCGATCGCCTGGTTTGCGATGCGCAGGCGCGGAAGCACAATCGACAAGACGGTCGCAGCTGGCGCACGCGACGAAGTAAGACTGAAACTATCGCGCTTTGTTCGTGCGCGGTGGTTTGAACCGCCGTTCGGTGGATCGGTTTTTACGACCATGCTCTACGATGCCTTTTCGGCAATGGCACAGTCCCCGGCTGGCCCATCGCTACTGCCAGATGATCAGCCGCTCGACCTTTTCGTCACGGTTACAGATTTTCGCGGCCACGCCGAACGTCTGATGCTGAACAGCCCGCGCCAAATTGAAGAAAATGAACACCGTTTGACGCTGGCATTTCGTCAGGCGGTGGGGAGCGATGTCGGACTAGGGTCGATTGCCGGGCTGACCTATGCTGCGCGCGCAACCGCAAGTTTCCCCGGTGCGTTTCCGCCGTTCAAAGTGTCTGAACTGGATGCTGTGATCGCTGCAAAGGGGGCGCATTGGCCGGACCGTTCGCCCTTTCTCGCCAGCATTTTTCCCCGGGATGTGGGCTTACCAGAACATCTTGTGTTAATCGACGGATCGGTTTTGGCAAATGCGCCATTTCGCCCCGCCATCGAAGCATTGCGGGATCGCCCGGCACGGCGCGAAATTGACCGGAGGTTCGTATATATCGATCCAAAGCCGGGGCTACGAAGCGTGCGACTAACCCGCAAGGGCGACACTGCCTTACCCGGCTTTTTTGCAACGATTCTAGGCGCGATGTCAGACATTCCAAGAGAGCAGCCAATACGCGACAATCTTGACGCCATCGAAGCAAGGTCGACGCGAATCCGGCGTATGCAGAGGATCATTGATGCGGTCCGCCCGGAAGTGGAAGCCTCCATCCAGTCGCTGTTTGGAAAGACATTCTTTCTCGACCGACCGACCACCGCTAGGATCAAAGCGTGGCGCAGCAAAGCGCAGGACCGCGCTGCAACGGAGGCTGGTCACGCTTTTTCGGCCTATGGACACGTTAAGCTATCGGGGATTGTCGAAGAATTGATCCATCATGCAGAACGGGCCGATCCGATGCTGCACGGCGCGGCAATGGATGAATTCAGATCGAAAATCTGGACCGAAGTCCGTCGGTGCGGTGCCGACCAGATGGCGGGGGGAAATCGACGCGGCGCGAGCGAAAGCGCCATAACCTTTTTCAAGGATTTTGATTTGAGATTCCGGATTCGCAGGCTTCGCTTTGTGGCGCGAACGGTGACGGCTCTGATCGAGAACGGACACGGGTCTTCGCCCGAACTGCTGCCTGTTGAACAGGCAATGTTCGAGGCTTTGGCACCCTATCTTGAAATGGAAAATGCCGGATTTCTTGCCGATATTCCAAAAGTAGAAGCTGCTGTATTTTTCGGCGACGTCCGATCTCGATATGCGCTTTTGTCGGTTGACAGCAAAACCGACGAAGCGTTCGCTATTGCGCTTGAACATTGCAACAAAGCCCACCGGCGTGTGATCTTGTTCGCCTATCTCGGCTTTCCCTATTTTGACATTGCTACCCTGCCGATGCTGCAAGGCGAAGGGTTAGATGAATTTGACCCGGTCAAGGTGGACCGGATTGCGCCCGACGATGCCCGCTCGATCCGCGAAGGTGGGGCAACAGCGACCCTCAAAGGCATCCAATTGAACAGCTTTGGTGCATTTTTCAGCCGCGCCTACCGCGAAAATGACTATTTATGGGGTCGGTTGCATGGGGCGGAACGGATGATTGACATCATTTTTTCGACATTGCCGCAAACCCAATTCGAAGTGCCAGACTGGATTTTGGTTACCAAACGGCGCGCGTTTGAAGCGATTTTGGATGAAGAGACAGGGCGACTGCAATATGGTGCGGACGAGATTGCGACCATCAGATCCGAAATCGCCAACGGACCCTTGGCAAAATATGGCAGTTCAGCCTAAACTCAATTGAGTGTCGCAACGAAAGGCAAAGAAAATGCAGTTTCTCAAATCTCTTTTCTGGGCCAGCCTGATCATTGTCATGGTCATATTTTCAATTGCCAACTGGTCGCCTGTTACGATCAATTTGTGGAATGGACTGCAACTCGATACATGGTTGCCGCTGCCGCTGGTTGCTGCATTCATGCTTGGGCTTCTGCCCTATTTCGTGTTGCACCGGGCGACGCGCTGGTCGATGTCACGCAAACTGGCCAGCGCCGAACGAGCATTGGCCGATCAGTCCGCCAACCCGTCGCCCGCGATTGTGCATTCAACGCCGCCGCCGCCCGCCGCGACCCCGATGGCCGTGCCGCCGGGTGTGTCATGAGCAGCCCGATCTATGTCGCCATTGACACACCTGACCTTGAGCGCGCGAAAGCGATTGCATCACGGGTTAAAAACCATGTCGGCGGGATCAAACTGGGCCTGGAATTCTTTTCCGCCAACGGTCGCGCTGGTGTGCGGGATATGGCGGCCATCGGACTGCCGATCTTCCTTGATCTCAAATTTCATGACATTCCCAACACCGTTGCAAAAGCGATCCAGTCGCTGCGGCCGCTCAAGCCTAAAATCCTCACAATCCACGCAGCAGGCGGATTGGCGATGATGGAAGATGCCAAAGCGGCCGCGCCCGAAGGCACCAAAGTCGTCGGGGTCACTGTGCTCACCAGTCTTGACGGCAGCGACCTTACGTCAATCGGGCTTGACGCGGACCCACACGGGCAGGTCGAACGGCTGACTTTGCTTGCCAAACAAGCCGGTCTCGACGGCGTCGTCTGCTCAGGCAATGAAGTGAAAGCTGCCAAGAAATTATGGCCTGGCGGTTTTTTCGTGGTGCCCGGCGTTCGTCCCGCAGGCGGCGATATTGGCGATCAAAAACGGGTGATGACCCCGCGTATGGCGCTCGACAATGGCGCGTCGATCCTCGTCATCGGACGACCGATCACGCAGGCCGAGGACCCCGACGCAGCGGCGCGGGCGATTGAGGCGACGCTCTGACATCATGGGGATCGCAGTAAAAATATGCGGGCTTTCGACGCCCGAGACGGTTGATGCGGCCGTAAAATCCGGTGCGTCGCACGTCGGGTTCATGCTTTTCCCAGCGAGCCCACGTCATGTCAGCCTTGACCAAGCAGAACGACTGGCCGCACGCGTGCCAGCGCACATCGGCAAGGTCGGTGTTTTTGTGGACCCTGATGATAAGGCGATCGAGGAAGCGATCTCGAGACAGTTTCTGACCGCGTTGCAGTTGAACGCAACCGCGCCCGCGCGGTTATTGGCAATCAAAAATCGCACCAAGATTGAAACCTGGGGCGTTGCGGCGATCAAGCGGGAAAACGATATGCAGGCCGCGCTTGGCTTTGCAGGCATTGCCGATCGTTTGTTATATGATGCGAAGACGCCCGAGGGGGCCGCCCTGCCCGGTGGGATGGGGCTCCGCTTTGATTGGTCACTCTTGGTGGGCTTTCAGCACCCCATGCGTTGGATACTTGCTGGCGGGCTTGATCCGTCCAACGTGACCGAGGCCGTCAAACGGACTGGGGCACCAATGGTCGACGTATCATCCGGGGTTGAATCTGCGCCCGGAGTCAAGGATGTGGACAAGATCGCCGCATTCCTTAAAGCGACGGCGACATTATGACTCTGCAAAACTCCCTTCGTTCCGGCCCCGACGCACGCGGCCATTTCGGTCAATTTGGCGGGCGCTATGTTGCCGAAACACTGATGCCGCTGATCCTCGATCTTGAACGCGAATATAAAGCTGCGAAGCTTGATCCGGCATTCACCGCCCAATTTGATGATCTGCTTGAACATTATGTCGGCCGCCCTAGTCCGCTCTATTATGCCGAGCGGCTAACCGGGCATCTAGCCGAAGCGGCGCAGCCCGGAAACGGCGCAAAAATCTATTTCAAACGCGACGAATTGAACCACACCGGCGCACACAAGATCAACAATTGCATTGGCCAGATATTGCTGGCCATCCGGATGGGTAAAACACGGATCATTGCCGAAACCGGCGCTGGGCAGCACGGTGTGGCGACGGCCACCGTTGCGGCGCGCTTCGGCCTGCCTTGCGTCATATTCATGGGTGCCCGCGATATCGAACGGCAAGCGCCCAATGTATTCCGGATGAAACTGCTCGGCGCAGAGGTTCGCCCGGTAGAAAGCGGCTCACGCACCCTAAAGGATGCGATGAATGAGGCCCTGCGCGACTGGGTCGCCAATGTGCATGACACATTTTATATCATCGGAACGGCGGCAGGGCCGCATCCTTATCCCGAATTGGTCCGTGATTTTCAATCGGTCATTGGCCGTGAGGCGCGCGAACAGATTTTGAATCGCGAAGGTCGCTTGCCCGATTTGCTGGTCGCAGCAATCGGTGGCGGATCAAACGCGATTGGCTTGTTTCACCCCTTTCTTGACGATGCCGAAGTCGCGATGATCGGCGTGGAAGCGGCAGGGCACGGGTTGAATAAGGAACATGCCGCAAGCCTCGCGGGCGGCTCCCCAGGCATTCTCCACGGCAACAAAACCTATCTATTGCAAGATGATGACGGGCAAATAACAGAAGCGCATTCGATAAGTGCGGGCC
>JANNWX010000192.1:0-15687 GCA_031409315.1 Sphingomonadales bacterium
ATCAGAGCGCCTCGCAGGTCCGCTGATATGTCCCGGTCGGCTCGGCCCGTGGCAATGGCGTAACGGAACACCTGCCCGCAGGTGCTGCGCAATCTCCGCGCAGTTTCATAGTGACCGCGTTTCTCCACAGCGCGCAGCACAGCCAGCAACTCCGGCGCTTTGATTTCGCCAATCTTGCGGACGCCCAAAATTGGGGTGGCGAAGTCGAGCAGCCACGTCAGTTTGCTCAACGTCACTTCGGCGCGGCCTTCGCGGCGGGCCTTGTCCAGCCATTCGTCTGCAACTGCCCGGAAGCTATTCACATTGGCGAGCGGGCCGGTGATCTTGTCGATCTTGCGCTTCGCTGCCGGATTGATCCCGTCGGCAATCTGCTTTTTGACTTCCAGACGCTTGATGCGTGCTTCGGCGAGGGAAATTGTCGGATAAACACCTAAGGCAGCGGTCCCGCGCTTGTTGGCGAAGCGGTAATCCATGCGCCAGTATCGCTGTCCCGCCGTTGTAACGAGCAGATAAAGGCCGCCGCCATCAGCTAGCTTGTAGGGCTTCTCACGCGGCGCGGCCCGCCGCACGGCCAGATCGGTAAGCATGACGCCACCTCCTTGTCGGATTTAATACCGTCAAATATACCGTCAGATACCGTCAATTGCAATGAATTTGTGTGGATGCCAGTGGACGGTATATCCGTCAATAAAGCCTGATTTCATGGACTTTTCCGGACATCTGTGGACGTGTCCGGATAAAACGATGGTGCCCGGAAGAGGACTCGAACCTCCACGACCTTGCGATCGCCAGCACCTGAAGCTGGTGCGTCTACCAATTCCGCCATCCGGGCAACTTGGGTAGGCGGCGCGCTTAGCGGAGCGGCTTGGCGCTTGTCAACGCGCGCGCGGGGCGGCATGGGCAGAATATCTGAAATCTCACTAACCGGGCGGCATAATGTCAGATAAATTGATTACAGTTTTTGGCGGCAGCGGATTTGTCGGGCGCTATATCGTGCAGGCCCTATTGAAATCCGGCGCGCGGGTCCGCATCGCCGAACGCAATCCAAAACGCGCTTGGTTTTTGAAGGCGCAGGCCAATCTGGGGCAAATACAGTTTATCGCCGCCGATGTGACGAAGCCTGAAACCGTTGCGCGTGCCATTGAAGGCGCAGACGGGGTCATCAATCTGGTTGGAATTTTGCAGGGTGATTTTGACGCCGTTCATATCGGTGGTGCCCGCAATGTGGCAGAGGCTGCGGCTACAGCCGGCACCGGCACGTTGATCCAGATGTCGGCGATTGGCGCGGACGCGCAAAGTCGTTCTGCTTATGGACGATCCAAAGGGTTGGGTGAGGCAGCGGTGCGCGCGGCATTCCCAACGGCCGTAATCTTGCAACCGTCGATCATATTTGGTCGCGAGGATCAATTCATCAACCGTTTTGCCGCCCTGATCAGGATGCTGCCTGTCGTTCCCGTGATCGGCGGCGCGACCAGATTTCAGCCGGTGTTTGTTGGTGATGTGGCACAGGCCGTCGCTGCTATCATTGCTGATCCTGCGTCGCATGCCGGAAAAAATTATGCCCTGGGCGGCCCGCAAATCCTGTCGATGGAGGCGCTGAACCGGTGGATTGCCGACGCCACCGGACGCCGCAAAATGTTCGTGCCGGTGCCAGATGCAATTGCGGGCGCACTGGCGACGGTCACCGGATGGATGCCCGGCGCGCCCATCACGCGTGATCAGTGGCTGATGCTGCAATCGGATAATGTCGTTGCGGCGGGCGCAGACGGCCTTGCAACACTTGGCATCACCCCGACTCCGCTCGACGGGGTCGCAACCCTTTGGCTGGACCAATATAAAAAGCACGGCCGGTTCGGTGTGAAGGCAACCGCCCAATGACAACGTCGCTGTTGACGATCATATTGCTCGGCATTGTCGAAGGCCTGACCGAGTTTATTCCGGTATCTTCGACAGGTCACCTTGTGCTGGCAGGTGCACTGCTTGGTTTTGACGACACGGCGTCGGGAACCTTTGATATTGTCATCCAACTTGGCGCTATCCTCGCGGTTATCGTGCTGTATTGGCGGCGGCTCTGGGATGTCTTGGTTGGTCTGTTTTCTTGGCAAGCAGGGCCAATTGCCTTTGCCCGCAATGTGTTGTTCGGATTTTTGCCGTCTGCCGTTGTCGGGGCTTTTGCCTACAGCACAATCAAAGTGATGCTGGAAACGCCCGCGATTGTGGCATGGGCTTTGATCGTGGGCGGCGTCGCTATCCTGATCATCGAGCGGATGACGAAAAACGTCACTGCATTCAGTGTGGAAAATATGGGCTGGCGCACCGCACTTGGCATCGGCGCGATCCAATGCTTGTCGATGATCCCCGGCGTCAGTCGATCTGGCGCGACGATCATGGGTGCGCTGGTTTTGGGTGTAGAGCGCAAAGTGGCAGCAGAATTCAGCTTCTTCGTTGCCGTTCCCACGATGATCGGTGCATCTGCATTTGCACTTTATAAGGATGGCGCGCAGCTTGCGGCGGGGGACATCACCAATATCAGTATCGGATTTGGGGTTTCATTCGTGGTGGCGATCATCGTCATAAAGGCTTTCATGACGATTGTCACAAGGTATGGCTTTGCGCCATTTGCATGGTACCGGATCGCAGCAGGGATTGTCGCACTGGCCTGGCTCAACCAGATTTAGCAATGCCATGATTGTCCAGATCAACGTCCAGCTCGATTATTACCTGCCCCAAAGCTGCGATGTTCTGTTGCAAATCGAGGCAGCGGCAATGGCTGACCAGCGGCTTTCAGACAGCCGATTGCTGGTCAGTTCGGGCTGCGATCTTGTTGCTGTTGAAGGCGAAGAACGGATCGGTCAACGGACATGGGCGTCAGGTCACGGCGGCTTCAAGGTTGATTATCAGTGCGTTGTCCAAATCGACCGGCCCGATATCGATATATCGACCCTGCCCGCCGATAGCCCACGTGACTTGCCCGCGCTGGTGATCCCCCACCTGCTGCCCAGCCGCTATTGCGAAAGCGATCAGTTCGAATCCTTTGTTGAGCGTGAATTTTCTGGCCTAGTCGGCGGCGCAAAAATTGTTGCCATGCGCGACTGGGTTGAGGCAAACCTCGACTATCGTTCGGGTTCGTCGCGCAATACCACCACGGCGGCGATGACATTTGTCCAGCGACAGGGCGTATGCAGGGATTATGCCCATTTGCTGGCCAGTCTGGCGCGGGCGGCGACCATTCCCGCCCGGCTGGTTTCGGCCTATGCACCGGGGGTCAACCCGCCTGATTTCCACGCCGTTGTGGAAGTCTGGCTTGATGGCGGCTGGCATCTTGTTGATGCAACCGGCATGGCACAGCCAGAAGAAATCGTCCGGATCGGCGTAGGCCGCGACGCCATTGATATTGCCTTCATGACTGTCTTTGGTACGGCCCAGCTTCGCAATCAGCAAGTCAAGGTGCTTCGGTGCGGATGAAGAGCAATAAGCTGGTTCACGCGCTCGCAAATCTCCTCTAAGGCACAGGCTCCATGTGGCAAGTGCACCAATTCCCTCTCTGTCCTTTTTCGCGCAAAGTTCGGCTGTTGCTCGGCGAAAAAGGCGTTGGTTATGATCTGGTGCGCGAAAGCCCGTGGGAACGACGCGACGAATTTCTGGACTTGAACCCGGCCGGGCAAACGCCGGTTTTGATCGAAGTGAACAAGGGGATCACCCTGATGCACTCCGCAGCAATTTGCGAATATATTGAAGAAACCGTCGATAAATCCCCAATGATTTCGGGGACCGCCGCAAACCGCGCCGAAATTCGCCGCCTCGCCGCTTGGTTTGACGAACAATTTTACGGACAGGTTGTTGCGCCATTGTTGCATGAACGGATGGAAAAAAGACTTGTGCGCAAAGCGGCCCCTGATGCCGGTGTCTTGCGTCAGGCGATGAAGAACGCCAACCAGTTGATGGATTATGTCGATTGGCTGCTTGACCACCGCAACTGGCTTGCCGGTGCGTCGCTCAGCCTTGCAGATCTTGCCGCAGCCGCCCATATTTCGGTTGCCGATTATCTGGGTGGAATCGATTGGCGCAGCCATGAACAGACCAAAAGCTGGTATGCAGGCCTTAAATCACGCCCAAGTTTCAGGCCCTTGCTTAGCGAGCGGATGGAAAGCGTTGCGCCGCCCGCATATTACGACAAGGTTGATTTTTAGAGCGCAGTTATCGCCATAAGATAATTGAGTGAAAGATCGTCCGAAAGAACGAAGCCTTTGGCCGGGCTGAACGACAATCCATATGTGTCGATCACCCGCAACCCGGCGCATTCCACAAACACGCGCAGTTCATCTGGCGTCAGAAATTTGTCCCAGTCATGCGTGCCTTTGGGAATAGCCCCAAAACCCTCACCCAGCGTTATCATTGCCAAGCGTGACAAAGCGGTGCGATTTGGCGTGGACAGGATCATCAACCCACCCGGTGCCAGTCGCGCGGCGAGCGCCGCGACAAACAGGGCGGGATCGGCAACATGTTCGACAACCTCCATCGCCGTAACAAGATCGAACTTGCCATCAAAGGACGCGACATCGGCGCAGGCATAGGCGATCACCAGCCCCTGCCCCGCCCCGTGCGCTTTGGCTGCCGCAACATTTTCTTTGGCCGCGTCAAGCCCGGTAACAGTGCCGCCCAAGCGCGCCAGCGGCTCACACATCAGCCCGGCCCCGCAACCGACATCAAGCACCGTCTTGCCCCGCAGCGGTTGCAAGTCGCGCGTGTCCGCCACCCAATGTGCGTCGATCCTGTCGCGGACATAGCGCAGACGGACAGGATTGAGCTTGTGCAACATCGCCGAAGACCCCTTGGGATCCCACCATTCCCCCGCCAACGCGCCGAAATGGGCGGCCTCGTCCGCGTCGATTGTTGATGCAATGCTTGCCTTTGCCATACCCCTTCCCTAACAGGACCGCGCCCAAGGCCAAAGGGCAATTCTACATAGTAACAGGGATTTTCATGGCCCGGATCGTGATGAAATTTGGCGGCACGTCGATGGCGGGGACCGAACGGATCAGAAACGTCGCCGCGCGTGTCAAACGCGAGGTAGACGCAGGCAATCAAGTAGCAGTTGTCGTATCCGCGATGGCCGGGGAAACCGACCGCCTCGTCAATTTCTGCCGGGAAGCAGCGCCGCTGCACGATCCGCGCGAATATGATGTGGTCGTTGCTGCGGGCGAACAGGTGACAAGCGGGCTGTTGGCCATCACCCTGCAAGCAATGGGTGTGAAGGCGCGTTCTTGGCTCGGCTGGCAATTACCAATCCGGACATCGGATGCGCACGCGTCGGCGCGTATAGAAATGATCGATACGGACGCTTTAGATGCGGCGCTGACGTCGGGTGAAGTAGCAGTTATCCCTGGGTTTCAGGGAATGGCAGAGAATGGCCGCGTCACCACATTGGGGCGTGGCGGATCGGACACATCCGCGGTTGCTGTTGCGGCGGCCATCCGGGCTGATCGCTGTGACATCTACACTGATGTTGACGGGGTCTATACAACGGACCCCCGCATCGTTCCCAAAGCACGCAAGCTGGCCAAAGTTACCTATGAAGAAATGCTCGAATTGGCGAGTGTTGGGGCAAAGGTGTTGCAAACCCGTTCTGTCGGGCTGGCCATGAAGGCCAACGTCCGCATTCAGGTGCTGTCGTCCTTTGATGATCGGGCAAGCTGGGATTTGCCCGGAACGATGATCGTTGGCGACGCAGAAATTGGAGAAGATCAAATGGAACGTCAGCTGATTACCGGCATCGCCCACGACAAGAATGAGGCGAAAGTTACGTTGACAAGCGTGCCCGACAAGCCGGGCGCCGTTGCCTCAATCTTTACGCCGCTGGCAGATGCAAATATCAATGTCGATATGATCATCCAGAACGTCGCGCATGACACGGGGTCAACCGATGTGACGTTCACGGTGCCTGGGGCGGAACTGGCACGCGCGCTCGATATTCTTGAAAAAGCGCAGGAGTCCATCGGCTATTCAAGGCTGGTCCACGATACAAAGGTTGCAAAAATATCCGTTGTTGGCGTCGGGATGCGCAGCCATGCTGGTGTCGCCTCGACCATGTTTCAGGCGCTTGCCCAACGCGGCATCAACATTCAGGCCATAACCACGTCTGAAATAAAGGTGTCCGTCCTGATCGATGAGGATGAAACTGAACTGGCCGTCAGGGTGCTGCACACCGCATACGGGCTAGACGCCACGGATGAAACCACGTGAGCAAACTTGACGCGCTGATGGCGCGCGGAATTGCGTTTCTTGGTTCGGACATGGCGATCATGGCGGGTGCCATGTCGTGGATCAGCGAACGACATCTGGTTTCGGCAATGTCAAACGCTGGCGGTTTCGGGGTGATTGCGTGCGGGGCGATGACGCCTGACTTGCTCGACGCCGAAATCGCGGCAACCAAGGCGATGACCGACAAACCGTTCGGGGTGAATTTGATCACCATGCATCCGATGTTGAACGATCTCATCGCGATTTGTGCGCAACATCGGGTCAGCCACGTGGTGCTGGCCGGTGGTCTGCCCCCCACCGGCAGTTTGGATGCAATCAAAGCGGGCGGCGCCAAAGTCATTTGTTTTGCGCCCGCCTTGTCACTGGCTAAGAAACTGATCCGATCAGGCGTAGACGCGCTCGTGATTGAAGGGATGGAAGCAGGCGGCCATATCGGCCCGGTATCAACATCGGTTCTGGTGCAAGAGATTTTACCAGAGGTTGCTGATCAGGTGCCGGTGTTTGTCGCTGGCGGCATTGGTCGCGGTGAAGCCATTGCCGGGTATCTTGAACAAGGCGCGGCAGGCGTGCAGATCGGCACACGATTGGTTTGTGCAACCGAATGTATCGCCCACCCTGCCTTCAAAAAGGCGTTCCTGCGCGGATCAGCACGCGATGCCATTGCGAGCGTCCAGATCGACCCTCGCCTGCCGGTCATCCCTGTTCGCGCCCTCAAAAACGCGGGCACCGAGGAATTTACCCGTAAGCAAGTCGAAGTGGCGCGCATGCTTGATGAAGGCAAGGTCAACATGGTTGAAGCGCAGCTTGAAATCGAAAAATTCTGGGCGGGCGCATTGCGCCGGGCTGTCATTGACGGCGATGTGGACAACGGATCAGTCATGGCCGGACAGTCGGTCGGCATGGTCAAGGATGAAGCGCCAATCTCTGACATTCTGACCAAATTGATGGCCGAAGCCGCAACAGCATTGGAATCTCGCGCGGCAATCTGATAGCGGGGGACTATGCCTGAAACGTCCGCTTCTGCTTCCCGTGAAATCCTGACCCGCCTGCATGAAATCATGGCGGCACGAACCAATGCGCAAACCAAACTAAACCGTGTTGTCCAGATTATCGGCGAAGTTCTGATTACCGAAGTCTGTTCAATCTATCTGCGCCGCGAAGGACTTTTGGAACTTTACGCCACCCGCGGCCTCAATCAAGCGGCTGTCCACGTGACAAAACTTGCGATGGGTGAAGGACTGGTCGGGACGATTGCGGATCAGATATCCATCCTCAACCTCGATGAGGCGACGAGCCATCCCGATTTTGCCTATAAACCCGAAACAGGCGAAGAATTGTTTCACGGGTTTGCCGGCGTTCCAATCATCCGTCGTGAAGATGCGGTAGGCGTTTTGTGCGTGCAGCACATTGAGCCGCGCAAATTCGACGAGGTAGAAATCGAAGCCTTGCAAACCGTGGCAATGGTGCTTTCTGAACTGATCGCCAATGCAGGCCTGATTGACAACGCCCAAGTTCGGGGTTCTAAAATCCAGAACACAACTGCCCAAAGCCTGACCGGCTTAAAACTGGTTGACGGTATGGCGCGGGGCTTTGCGGTATACCATCAGCCGCGGGTCACCATCGAACATACGGTGGCAGAAGATACCGAAGCAGAACGCCACCGCGTCTATTCCGCATTTGACAAGATGCGCGAACAGATCGACAAAATGGCCAGCCAGGCCGAATTTGGCGGCGATGGCGAGCACCGCGAAGTGCTCGAAATGTATAAGATGTTTGCCTATGACGAAGGCTGGAAACGGCGGATCAACGAAGCAATCGATTCCGGCTTGACCGCAGAAGCGGCAATTGAGCGCGTCCAGCAACATACGCGGATGCGGATGCGCCAGATTGATGATCCCTTGCTGGCAGACCGGATGCACGATCTGGAAGATATGGCGAACCGCTTGCTGCGGATTGTTTCGGGCCAGCTGGGTTCGGCTGCACAAGCCGGGTTGCGGCAGGATACGATCTTGATCGCGCGCAACCTTGGGCCAGCCGAACTGCTTGAATATGATCGGCGCAGACTCAAGGGCGTCATCCTTGAAGAAGGATCGCTGACCGCCCATGTCATCATCGTGGCGCGCGCTATGGCCATACCTGTGATCGGTCGGGTGAAGGATGTTCGTCAGATTGTTTCGGAAGGCGATTTGTTGCTGCTTGATATGGTGCAGTCATCGGTTTTCGTCCGCCCATCGTCCGCCATTGAAGACGCATTTGAAACCAAACTTGCCATCAGCCAAAAGCGGCGCGCGGCCTTTGCCGCCCTCAAAACTGAGCCGCCGACGACGACGAACGGTGAACGGATCACATTGATGATCAATGCCGGTCTGCGTGATGATGTTGCGGCCCTTGATCTTACCGGCGCGGACGGCATTGGCCTGTTCCGCACAGAGTTTCAATTTCTGGTTTCTGCAACGATGCCCCAGCGCGAACGGCAACAACGGTTATACCGCGATGTATTGGACCAAGCCGGCACCCGGCCGGTTGTGTTCAGGACGGTCGATATTGGCGGTGATAAAGCCCTGCCCTATTTGCGCAATGATAATGCCGACGAAGAAAATCCGGCGATGGGATGGCGCGCGTTGCGGGTCGCACTTGAACGCGATGGTTTGATGAAAGCCCAAGCCCGGGCATTGATTGAAGCGGGTGCCGGGAACATCCTGAACGTCATGTTTCCGATGGTGTCTGAACCGTGGGAGTTTGACCAAGCAAAGGCCATATTCGAGGCCCAGCGTGACTGGCTGGCCAGCCGTAACAAAAGGCTGCCAACTCAGATCAGATATGGCTCGATGCTGGAAGTTCCCGCACTGGCTGAATGCCTTGACATTTTGTTACCAAAAATCGATTTTCTGTCGATTGGCACCAATGACCTGACCCAGTTTCTGTTTGCCGCAGACCGCGCCAATCCCAAACTTGCCGAACGGTATGACTGGTTAAGCCTTGCGGTGCTGCGGTTCCTCAAGCGGGTCAGCGATGCATGTCACACAGCCGGGGTTCCAGCGACGGTTTGCGGTGAAATGGGGGGACGCCCGCTGGAAGCAATGGCGTTGATCGGGCTGGGGATCAACAGACTGTCCATCACGCCCGCAGCCATTGGTCCGGTCAAAGCAATGATCAGGTCGCTCGATTCCGCAGCCTTGCAACACGACATGGCGATACTGCTTGCCACACCGCCCGCAAACTTCCGACAGGCCATGTCGGATTGGGCGCGCGATCATGCCGTCGAGGTGGCATAGACCTTCCCGAATAGCGTTGACTTTGCCGTAAATGACTGGAACACCCCGAACGGGTTAATATCCGGCAAAAATATAGACCGGGAGAAGGTAAATAATGGACGAAGCCGAAGCACCTGATCAGGCGCTGTTCCCCGAACGCGTGGGTGATCGGCTGCGTGCGGCCAGGACAAAGGCCGGCCTTGACCTTGCTGATATTGCAACCAAGACGCGCATACCGCAGCGCCATCTGGCCGCGATCGAGGCCGGGGATTATGCCGCCCTTCCTGCCCTTACTTATTGTGTCGGCTTTGTGAAGGCCTATGCCCGCGCCCTCAATGAAGATGAAGTTGCCCTAGCAAAGGATTTGCGGGCAGAACTTGGCTATCATTCTGGCGAAGCAGGCGTCGACCATAGCGATTTTGAAGTTGCTGACCCCGCCCGCATCCCACCACGGACGCTGGTGTGGACCGCCTTTGCCATCGCGCTGCTGCTGAGTGCCGCTTACGGGCTGTGGCGTGGCGGTTTGTTTGACGATACGAACATGTCCGACCAATCCGAAGAGACACAACCGACCGCCGCGCCGATCCCGGTGCAACCGGCGCTTGCCCAGACCCCTGCAACGGGCGAAGTGGTGTTGACGGCCCGTGACGACGTTTGGTTCCGGATATATGACCGCAATGACAAAGTTTTGTTCGAAGGCGTCAAAAAGGCCGGTGAAACCTACGCGGTCCCGGCAGACGCAGACAAGCCGCAGATCCGAACCGGAAGGGCAGATCAGATCAAGGTGACCATAAGCGGCGTTGCCACCAGCGACCTTGGCCCCGCAGAAACCACCGTCAAGGATGTCGACGTCAGTGCGGGTTCGCTTGCCGCGCGCCGCCCGGCGGGACCGCCCCCTTCGTCGTCCGGTTCGTCCATTCCGGCGACACAGCCTTGATCGACAGCGCAAGCTGGTCCAGATACAGTGGCTAGCTTGCGTGATTTTGTAAAAAGGTTGAATGCTATGCGCCGTGCCGTTCTCTCGCTGATCCTTTTATCATCGGTCATTGCGGCCCCTGTTTTGGGACAAAGCAATCCAATCGATTTGCGGGTCGGCAAACTTGAAAAAGAAATGAAAGCCGTTCAGCGCAAGGTGTTCCCTGCCGGTGTGGACGTGCAGCCCGAAATTGGTGCGATTTCGGCCAATACCGAAACGGGCACTCCTTCTAGCGCGCCGATTGTTGATTTGACGGCGCGGATCGACGCGCTGGAATCGCAATTAAAAATTCTGACGGGTCAGGTCGAAACCGACAGCAACCGGCTCAAAAAAGTTGAAGAAGCGATCAAGGCGATCAGGACCGACTATGATGCGCGGCTGAAGGCGTTAGAGCCTGTCCCCACAGACCCCACAATGACGCCTATCGTGTCGGCAAGCACAACGGCGGCGCTTGCCGCCAAGCCGGCCGTTTCCAAGCCCGCCATTAGCGCCCCGGCTCCCGCAAAAGCGCCGGTTACGGCAAAGCCAGATGCCAACCGCAAAGCCTCGATTGCAGCGGTTGAAATCCCCGCGACGGGCGACGCTGGCGAAGATGCCTATAGCTATGGATACAGGCTGTGGTCGGCCAAATTATACCCCGAAGCGCAGGTTAAACTGAAAGAATTTTCGACCAAATATCCTAAACATAAACGCGGCAGTTTCGCCCAGAACCTGCTTGGCCGTTCCTATCTTGATGAAGGCAAGCCAGCACTGGCATCGGTTGCTTTTTATGAAAATTATACGAAAAACCCGCGCGGTGAAAGGGCCTCCGAAAGCCTATACTGGCTGGGGGTTTCACTGACCAAATTGAAAAAACTGCCCGACGCTTGCAAAGTTTATGACGAGTATAATGAGGTTTATGGCAAAACATCCTCAACCGACCTGAAAGCCAAGGTCGCCAAGGGGCGCACCGATGCAAAGTGTGCCTCCTGATCAGGAAATCGTCCGTTTCTGGAATGATTTTTATGCCATTTTCCGCCCGGACGAATCCCAACGACCGGTTGGTATTTGTGTATCGGGCGGTGCCGACAGTCTGGCCCTGTTGCTGCTAGCCAAAGCGGCACTGCCACATGTTATCGCTGCGACTGTCGATCACGGCTTACGGCCAGAGGCAGCGGATGAAGCGCGTTTTGTGGCGGGCCTCTGCGCCGAACGACAAATTGAACATGCCATTTTGACGATCGACAGCGCGCCTGTCGGCAATGTTTCGGATTGGGCACGCACGCAGCGGTATCAGGCTTTGCAGCAATGGGGGTTGGAAAAGGGCGTTTCCTGCCTGATGACGGCGCATCATGCCGACGATCAGCTGGAAACAATGGTCATGCGATTGAACCGCAGTTCAGGTGTCGGCGGGCTGGCGGCCATCCGCGCCCGCAACGGCAATATCGTCCGCCCTTTGCTTGGCTGGCGCAAATCCACGTTGGAAGAAATCGTCCGTTCATGCGGGATCAAACCCGTCGACGATCCGTCAAACCGTGATGATCGTTATGATCGCGCCCGTATTCGCAAATCAATCGCCGGGACGGATCTGCTTGATCCTATTGCCGCCTCCCGCAGTGCTGCGATGTTGGCAGAGACTGACGCCGCGCTGGATTGGACAGTTTTGCACTTGGCGGATCGGATGATTACCGCCACGGAAACGGGGCTGGTGTTTAACTCAACCGCGCTGCCATCGGAATTGCGACGGCGGATTGCCATGCTCTGCCTCGCGCGTCTGGGCGCATTTCCTCCGCCCCGAGGGGCAGCGGTTGAGCGTCTGCTGGCGGCGCTTTACGATGGTAAAACTGTGACCTTGGCTGGCATCAAATGCTGCGGCGGAACCGATTGGAAATTCTCCCCGGCAAAGCCGCGACGTAAAATCGGATCGAAATAGGCTGCTGTTCCATTGTCATTAAGGTTGGAATGCCTATTTAGGCGCTTGAAAGGTTGTTGAACGATGGATGATGACAAAGGACCGACACTCAATCCGTGGATGCGCAGTCTTGCGATCTGGATCGCTATCTTGGCGTCGCTCGCCCTTTTCGTGTCGCTTTTTGAAGGCCGTTCGGCAGATGGCGGGGCCAAATCACTCTCCTATTCCAACTTCGTAACAAGTGTAGATGCAGGCAAAATCAAGGATGTGACCCAGTCTGGCAACGTCATCACCGGCACGTTGAAAAACGGCGACGCGTTCAAAACATATGCGGTTCCTGATCCCGAATTTGCGACCCGCCTGTTGCAAGCCGGCGTTGAATTCACCGGAAAACCCGAGGAAAGCCCCGGATTCTGGCAATTCCTGCTTTATCAGTCGCTGCCGATCCTCTTGTTCCTAGGCATTGGTTTTTTCATCATGCGCCAGATGCAAAAAGGCGCTGGCAACGGCGCGATGGGCTTTGGCAAATCGCGCGCCAAGATGCTGACCGAAAAACACGGTCGGGTAACATTTGACGACGTTGCCGGTATTGACGAAGCCCGTGAGGAGCTTGAAGAAATTGTCGATTTTTTGAAAGATCCAACCAAATTTTCCAAACTGGGTGGCAAAATCCCCAAGGGCGCGCTGCTCGTCGGCAGCCCCGGCACCGGCAAAACCCTGCTCGCTCGGGCGATTGCGGGTGAGGCAAACGTCCCCTTCTTTACAATTTCCGGTTCGGATTTTGTTGAAATGTTCGTCGGTGTCGGTGCCAGCCGCGTCCGAGATATGTTTGAACAGGCGAAAAAATCTGCGCCCTGTATTGTCTTTATTGACGAAATCGACGCTGTTGGGCGGCACCGTGGGGCTGGCCTTGGCAACGGCAATGACGAACGCGAACAGACGTTGAACCAGTTGCTCGTCGAAATGGACGGGTTTGAGGCCAATGAGGGCATTATTATCATCGCGGCGACCAACCGGCCCGACGTGCTGGATCCGGCCTTGCTGCGTCCTGGACGCTTTGATCGTCAGGTGACCGTGCCGTTGCCCGATATTGAAGGCCGCGAGAAAATTCTGGGCGTCCACATGAAAAAAGTTCCGCTCGCCCCTGATGTTGACCCCCGCGTTATTGCGCGCGGCACGCCCGGATTTTCGGGTGCGGATCTCGCAAATATCGTTAATGAAGCAGCCCTTCTGGCAGCGCGATTGGGCAAACGCTTGGTTGCAATGGCGCAGTTTGAAGCGGCCAAAGACAAGGTGATGATGGGTCCGGAGTGGAAATCGCTCATCATGACCGAAGATGAAAAGAAGATGACGGCCTACCATGAGGCTGGTCATGCGCTCGTATCACTTCTCGAACCTGCGTCCGATCCGATCCACAAGGCGACGATCATCCCGCGTGGTCGCGCACTGGGCATGGTTGTCCGGCTTCCCGAACGCGACAGCTATTCCTATCACCGCGACAAAATGTATGCGAACCTTGCCGTAGCGATGGGCGGCCGCGTTGCCGAAGAGATGATCTTTGGCCATGATAAGGTGTCGTCAGGCGCGTCGGGCGATATTCAGATGGCAACAAAACTTGCGCGGTCAATGGTGACGCAGTGGGGCATGTCGGAAAAGCTGGGTCCGTTGCAATATGAAGAGCAGCAGGGAGAAACGTTCCTTGGCTATTCGCAGACCCAGCGTCACAATATGTCCAACGAAACAGCACAAGCGATTGACAGCGAAATAAGGCGGTTGGTTGATGAAGCGCACGGACAAGCGACTCGGCTCCTTAAGAAAAATATCAAAAAACTGCACATTCTTGGCGACGGGCTGCTGGAATATGAAACCCTGACGGGCGACGAGCTTATCGGGTTGCTCAAAGGCGTGAAGCCGGATCGCAGCGGCATTGACCGCAATCAACCCAAAGCACTT
This sequence comes from Sphingomonadales bacterium, assembly GCA_031409315.1. Lineage (GTDB taxonomy): Bacteria > Pseudomonadota > Alphaproteobacteria > Sphingomonadales > Sphingomonadaceae > Aquisediminimonas. The sequence goes on from JANNWX010000192.1 coordinate 14,336, forward strand.
GGTATCGGCGGATCATCGATTCCCAAAACCCGCAAGCGCGGCGTGGGCGGCCCGGCGGTTCAAGGAGGATGAAAAAAACCCTGCTGGCGCTTGTGACTGGCGCTCTGTTGACATCGCCGGCAACCGCCGAAATGTCCGTTTCAACATTCCTGTCAAAGACAGACGCTTTGAAAGAAAAAGGCATATTGGCATTGGGATCGCCGGACATAGCGGTGCTTCGGGAAGAGGTGAAAAATGCCTCGGCCAAATATCGCAACACGATCAAAGAAGCCAAGGCAATGGGTAGAAGCCCCCACAGCTGTCCGCCTGAAAAACTGAAAATGAACTCCGACGAATTGATCGGTCATTTCAAGACGGTGCCTCAAGGTCAGGCGAAACGGACGAGCGTCAGGGCCGCATTTTTTGATATGATGAAAAAACGCTACCCCTGCTCCTGAACAACTGGGGGCCAGAATTTGCACATCTACTGCGACGAGTCCGGCGGGATTGGACGCGGCGTGATGACCTTGGCTGCGGTTGTGATCGAACCAGCCGTGGCAACCGCACTCTTGGGTGAGGCAAAGGCCCAACTACGCGTGACCGGCGAACTGAAGGGCAGCCGGATCAACCTGATACAGCGCCAAAAATTCTTCGACTTGTTAGCGCAATGCGACGTGCGCGCAAAAGTGGGAATTGCGATCTCAGCACTTCGGTCCGTGCCGAACGGGGATCGCGGCGATCACGACCGTTTAATCTACACCGAACTACTCGAAAATGTAACAGCGGCGCTGCTCCCCGACGCTGGCACATGCCCACACATTGTGTTCGATGATGGCCGATACGGCCCGGATGCCTTGGCACGCATCCGCACGACACTTGGCAAGAACGTAGGGCCTTTTGGGACAGTCAGCCTTGAATTGAGCCATCAATCACCTGGCCTCCAGATTGCCGACGTGATCGCCAACACTTTTTTCAACCGGGCGCTGGTGTCAGAGAGACAGGCCGCAATGGCCGCAAGTGTTGCGCCCTTTTTGGAAAGCGGCAAGATCAAGATGCAGATCCTTGGCGCTGCGCACTAACCAACGACACCGAGCGCGAGTAGCAACAGCGCGAAAACCAGCAGAACAAGCGCAGCAGAAACCGCCAAGAAACCAGCCCTCCACAGTGCTGAACCGATCCCCAATTCATAAGCGCCCTTGAGTTGAAGGAACATATGCACCGGGAAAATGATCAAAGCCGCCTGCGCCGCTCCTCCCAGCGATCCAGCCGCAACAAGCAACGCCAGCATAACAAAAGACAGGGTCACAAATGAGAGCGAATAGGTGATAAAAACCGCATGGTCATAAAGTTTGAACTGACGCCGCCACGCGAAA
>JANNWX010000193.1:0-15166 GCA_031409315.1 Sphingomonadales bacterium
GTCATTCCCGGTATTACGTCGGCAATGGGCTGTGCGGCCGAAGCGAAGCTTACGCTCACCCACCGTGATGCCTCCAGCGCAGTCAGCTTCGTAGCGGGCCAGTGCAAAGGGCTGAGCGACCAGAATTGGTCAGGTCTGGCCGGAACAGGACGCACGCTCGTCATCTACATGGGCGTTGCAACGGCGAACGACATTGCGGAAAAGCTGATCGCAGACGGAGTTACCCCCGATATGCCAGTCGCCGTTCTGGAACGCGGCACGCGCAAAGGCGCGCGAGCGATACGTACGTTCCTGACGGATTTGGGCGATATGATTGGTCGTGAAGGCGTAAAAAGCCCGGCGATCATTGTGGTCGGCGAGGTTGTTTTACGCTCCGACGCGCAGGATCGGCTGAAAGCATTTGCACATCAGGCGGAGAGCATTGCGTGAAAATTCTGACGGGAAATGACCTAGCGTCGGGGGCGGTGACATGGTGGACTGGCAAAGATTGGTCGCTTCATGTTGAAGCAGCCGTCGATGTCGGCGAACACGGTGAAGGCGTGCTTGCCGCCGAGGAAGGTGCGCGCCGCGTCAACGCGCCCTATATCATCGAAGCAGTGCCAACCCCTGAAGGCCCCCGCCCCGCCCATATCAAAGACCGTGTCCGCGCCTTGGGACCGACGGTGCGTCCTGATTTGACATTGAAACCGGCTGATCCTGCGGCCGGTGATTGGGTGATATGATGTATAAATATGACACTTACGACCAAGCGATTGTCGACGCACGGGTTGAAGAATTCCGCGATCAGGTGAAGCGCAGACTGGCTGGCGACATCACCGAAGACCAATTCAAGCCATTGCGGCTGATGAACGGCCTGTATCTCCAACTGCACGCTTATATGCTGCGCGTCGCCGTGCCCTACGGCACGCTCGACAGTCGGCAGATGCACGTTCTCGCCCATATCGCCCGCAAATATGATCGGGGTTATGGTCATTTCACCACCCGCCAGAATATCCAGTATAACTGGATCAAGCTGGAGGAATGCCCGGACCTGCTTGCCGAATTGGCCACCGTTGAAATGCATGCGATCCAAACCAGCGGCAACTGCATCCGCAACATCTCGTCCGATCAATATGCCGGCGCGGCTGCGGACGAAGTTGCCGACCCGCGTCCATGGGCGGAATTGCTACGTCAATGGAGCACATTTCACCCTGAATTTAGCTATCTGCCGAGAAAATTCAAAATCGCGGTAATCGCGTCTGACGAGGACCGGGCGGCTATGCGACTGCATGACATTGGCATCCAATTGATCAAGCAGGACGGTGTTCTTGGTGGCCGGGTGTTCGTTGGTGGGGGCATGGGCCGGACGCCTATGATCGCGCCCGAGATCAACCCGTTCGTTCGCGCGGAGGATTTGTTGAGCTATATTGAGGCCTGTCTGCGGGTCTACAACCGCTATGGTCGGCGCGACAATATCTATAAGGCGCGGATCAAGATACTGGTCCATGAAATCGGTGCGGACGATTATCGCCGTCAGGTTGCCGAAGAATTTGCCCATGTCAAAACGCTAGGCATAGACCCGCCTTTGGCCGAGTTTGAGCGGATCAGCGCCTGTTTCACCCCGCCAGCCTTTGAGGAAGGGCTTGCCGAAACCATAGATCGTTGCGATCCCGATTTCGCAGTCTGGTTGGACCAGAATGTAAAGCCGCACAAACAGGCCGGTTATGCCATCGTCAATATCAGCCTGAAACCCATTGGCGGTATTCCGGGCGACGCGAGTGCCGACCAGATTGATATGATGGCCGATCTTGCCCTTCACTATAGCTATGATGAACTGCGGGTCACGCACGCCCAGAATATCGTTCTGCCGCATGTTGCGAAACGCGATCTTTACGCCGTGTGGCATGCGTTAAGCGACAGTGGCCTTGCCAATGCAAATCTGGATTTGATCAGCGATATCATCGCCTGCCCCGGCCTTGATTATTGCAGCCTCGCCAATGCCCGGTCGATCCCGATTGCGCAAAAAATTGCAACTCGTTTTGCCGATGCTGAGCGCCAGCGAGATATTGGTGAGCTGAAGCTGAAAATATCCGGCTGCATCAACGCCTGTGGCCATCATCACGCCGGCCATATCGGCATTTTGGGCGTCGATAAGAAAGGCATTGAAAATTATCAGCTCACCCTTGGCGGGTCTGGCGCTGAAGATGTTTCGCTTGGCAAAATCACCGGCCCCGGATTTGACGAGGACGGCATCGTCGACGCCGTCGAAAAGACCGTCGAGACATATCGGGAATTGCGCAACGACGGCGAACGTTTTGTCGATACCTACCGCCGGGTTGGCATGGAGCCGTTCAAGGAGGCGATTTATGGTTGAGTTCCGGTTTCGCACTGACGAGGTTCAAGAGCAACCTTCGGTCACGCTCGATGCTTTCCTTGATCAGTCGAACGCAACGGCCGTCCGGTTGGAACCAGATGATGATGCGCGCGCTTTGATCCCGTTACTCAACCGGTTGACGCTGATCGAAATAGCCTTCCCTAAATTCAGGGATGGGCGCGGTTATTCGTCGGCGCGTATCCTGCGCGAAGCCGGATATGAAGGAGAATTGCGCGCGCAAGGCGACGTACTGGTCGACCAGATTGCCTTCATGCGGCGGTGTGGTTTTGACAGTTTTGCACCCGAAAGTTCGCTTAATGCCGCAGACGTGGAGGCAGCATTGGCGCGATTCGCAAATGTTTATCAGCAGGCGGCGGATGCTGGCGTTCCCGTATGGAAGTTACGGCATGGCTAATCATGCCCGCCTGCGTGATGTGATCGACACGACTCCGCCCTTTTTGGTCGAAGATGCAGTGCGGCTGAACCAGCGATACCGGGGCACAGCAGCGCAGGAGATGCTGGCGGACCTACTTGCCGCCCCGCCGTTTGAACAAGTCGGGCTTGTATCTTCCTTTGGCGCGGAATCGGCGGTTCTGCTCCACATGATTTCAACAATTGATAAAAATGTTCCGCTAATTTTCGTGAATACCCAAAAACTGTTTGGCGAAACTTTAGCATATGCCGACGCATTGTCCGAAAGACTGGGGTTTACCGACTTGCGTGTGTTTCGCCCCGATCCACACTTATTGGCCGACAAGGACGCAACCGGACTGCGTTGGTCCTATGATCCTGACGGCTGTTGCGACTTGCGTAAGGTGGAGCCGCTCCGCCGTGCCTTGTCAGGGTGTGATGCATGGTTTTCAGGCCGAAAGGGATTCCAGTCCGGCACCCGCGCCGCCCTGCCCCGGTTTGAAGTCGACGAGGGCCGATTGAAGATCAACCCGCTCGCCGATTGGAATAAGGCCATGCTCTCGGCGTATTTTGATATGCATGAATTGCCGCGTCACCCCTTAGAAGCGCAAGGTTATCCGTCCATTGGGTGCGCGCCCTGCACATCAAAAGTCCAGCCGGGTGAAGACCCACGGGCCGGGCGCTGGCGGGGGTGGGACAAGGTTGAATGCGGTATCCATGCACCGGTTTCCGACCCAGATGATCCAGCGAATTTTCCGGCGTTTTGACGAACGCTCAATGCGTCTGGGCTGGCAGGTAGCTATCATCAATATGGTCGCTGAACCGGGTAATACGGGCTTCGAATTTCAGCTTCACCTTGCCGGTCGCGCCGTGGCGCTGTTTTGCGATGATCAGTTCGGATAGGCCGAATACGCCTTCCATATCGGCGGCCCATTTAGCGTGATCGTCATGCACCTTGGCATCACTGTTGGTATCGGGGCGCTTTGGCTCCCGCGACTGCACATAATATTCCTCACGGTAAACAAACAGGACGATATCAGCATCCTGTTCGATAGACCCAGATTCGCGTAAATCAGACAATTGCGGGCGCTTGTCTTCGCGCTGTTCGACGGCGCGGCTAAGCTGGGACAATGCCAAAACCGGCACATTCAGTTCCTTGGCCAGAGTTTTCAACCCGCGAGAAATTTCCGATATTTCCTGCACCCGGTTGCCATCGGTCTGGCGGCCTGATCCTTGCAAAAGCTGGAGGTAATCAACCACGATCAGGCCAATTCCGTGCCGCCGTTTTAGTCGCCGGGCCCGGGTTCGCAGTGCAGCAATGGTGAGCGCAGGTGTATCATCGATAAACAGCGGTAGGCTTTCCAGATCAGCTGCGGCCCGCGCCAGATTGCGAAAATCGACCTGCCCAATCTTGCCCATCCGCAAGTTTTCTGAACTGATCCCCGACTGTTCGGACAAGATACGCGTTGCCAATTGATCCGCTGACATTTCGAGACTGAAAAAGGCAACTTTCGCGCCAACCGATTTTGCCGGCTCGATCCCGTCCTCTTCATCGCGCACCCAGCGTCGTGCCGCATTGAACGCGATGTTGGTCGCCAGCGCCGTTTTTCCCATACCCGGACGACCAGCAAGAATGAGCAAGTCAGAATGATGCAGACCACCAGTCTTGCCGTTCACCGAATCAAGGCCGGTCGTCACCCCCGAAAGCCCACCTCCCGCGTTCAGTGCCTTCTCAGCAAGCTCAACAGCCATTCTCGTGGCCTGACCGAAGGTTTTAACGCTTCCTTGCTCACCACCTTCTTCGGCTACGCGGTAGAGCGCGACCTCGGCCTCTTCGATCTGTTCCTTTGGCGTTACAGCCTCGCTGGTATCGAGCGCGCGCGTCGCCATATCGCGGCCCACACTTACCAATTCACGGAGCAACGCAAGGTCATAGATTTGTGATGCGAAATCGCGTGCACCGATCAGCGCGGCCCCACTTCCGGTCAACTGCGCAAGATAGGATGGGCCGCCAAGCGCCTTCATCGCCTCGTCTACTTCAAACATCGGTTTCAAAGTCACCGGGTTGGCGACCATATTCCGGTCGAGCAGTTTCAAAACTGCGTCATAGATACGTCCGTGGACGGGTTCAAAAAAATGGTCGGCGCGCAGTTTCAACTGCACATCTTCGGCCAGCCGGTTATCGATCATCAATGCGCCCAAAAGCGCAGCCTCTGCCTCGATATTATGCGGAAGTTCTGGGGCACTGTCATTTGCAGCGGGAATCAGTCTGATCGGATCGGCCATGGCACCTCTTTGTCGCTTAACCCGTCTACCTCAACCCATCTGAAAAGAGAATATCGGGGATAACTTCCAAAACGAACGCATCCCCGATAGACGCATCCTATGGCCGACCCACGCATCATCGACATCAAACTGGATGAACATACCATCATCTGGCGCAGCGCCGATATCGAGCAGGAGCGGCGCATTGCCATTTTCGATTTGCTCGAAGGAAATCATTTCGCGCCGCAACGCCAGCATCCGGACAATTATGCCGGGCCATATCGCCTGATGCTGCGGGTGGAGGAAGGGCGATTGGGCCTCGACGTTTTCCGCGAGGATGAAAGCCCCCTTGAATCAATCATCCTTGGTCTTGGCCGCTTCCGCCGCCTTATCCGGGATTATTTTGCGATTTGTGACAGCTATTATCAAGCCATCAAAATATCGACTGCCCAGCAAATTGAAACGGTTGATATGGCCCGGCGCGGCGTCCACAATGAGGGCGCAGAATTATTGAAAGAGCGGCTCGACGGCAAGATAGAGATTGACTTTGACACCGCCAGACGGCTGTTCACGCTCATCTGCGTATTGCATATTAAGGGGTAGATGTGACGGTCCGGCGGCGCACAGTGAAGGGCAGATTGCATGGGTTCGGCTGGTGGCTGGCAGGTCTTTTCTTGCTTGCAGGGCTGATATTCTGGTTCGCCATCCACTGGCGGCCCAGTGAAGACTCCTATCCGATGCAAGGTGTGGATGTGTCAGAAATTCAGGGGCCGATTGCGTGGCCAACACTTGCCGCTGCTGGTGCTGATTTTGCCTATGTGAAAGCAACCGAAGGCGCGGACATCCGTGACCCCCGCTTTGCCGAAAATTGGTCCGGAACGACCAAGGCTGGGATGAAGCGCGGGGCCTATCATCGATATTCCTTGTGCCGCCTCGCCAGCGATCAGGCGACCAACTATATCGCAACGGTCCCGCGCGATGCCGACGCGCTTCCACCCGCGATCCAGTTTGACTTTGACGGCGACTGCGCGGAGCGCCCGGCGCGCGCCGTCGTTATTTCTGAAATTGAGGGTTTTGCCAGCTTGGTCGAACCACATAATGGCAAGCCAATTGTGCTTTACCTGACGCAGGATTTCGAGGATTTCTATCAGGTGACTCACGCTATTGACCGCCAGACTTGGCTGCGCAGTGCAGCATTTCCGCCCAATTTCGGCGCGCGGCCTTGGACCATGTGGCAGGCGAGCCGTATCCTACGAGTGCCGGGCATTTCGGGGCCTGCCAACTGGAACGTCACCCGGCCATGACAGCAACGACCCAGACGTTGATCGATGCGGCACGCTCTGCCGCGTCAAATGCCTATGCGCCTTATTCCGGCTTTGGCGTCGGGGCTGCTTTGTTGCTCGACGATGGTAGCATCATAACCGGTGTCAATTTTGAAAACGCCAGTTACGGCCTTACGATTTGTGCGGAGGCGGTGGCGATGGGCACCGCCAATACCCATGGTCATTTGCGCAATATCATTGAAATTGCGGTTATTGGCGGCAAGATCGGCGATGACGGTATTGAAGGCAGTGATCCTGTTCGGCCTTGTGGCCGGTGCCGCCAATTGATCCACGAAGCAGCACAGCTTGGCGGTCGGGACATTATCGTCCATTGCGCATCCGCAGACGGTGCCACCGTTGAACAACATATGGCCTCAGCACTGTTGCCACATGCTTTTGGACCCGCCGATCTTGGCCTCGCATAGGAGTTTGAATGTCGATTCTAAGTGACAAATGGATCCGCCAGCAAGCGACCGAAACCGGCATGATCGAACCCTTTGTCGAGGCGCAGCGCCGTGACGGTTGCATTTCTTACGGCCTATCCTCCTATGGCTATGACGCGCGGGTGGCCGATGAATTCAAGATTTTCACCAACGTCAATTCTTCGATCGTTGACCCCAAGGAATTTGACCCCAATTCTTTCGTTGACCGCAAGACCGACGTTTGCATCATCCCGCCCAACAGTTTCGCGCTGGCCCGCACTGTGGAATATTTCCGCGTTCCCCGCGATGTGCTGGTCATCTGCCTCGGCAAATCAACATATGCCCGGTGCGGAATCATCGTCAACGTAACGCCGCTCGAACCCGGCTGGGAAGGCCACGTAACTCTTGAATTTTCCAACACAACGCCGCTGCCGGCCAAAATCTATGCCAATGAAGGCGCATGTCAGTTCCTGTTCCTGAAAGGGAATGAACCGTGCGAGACGAGCTATGCCGACCGCGCCGGGAAATATATGGGACAAACGGGCGTAACGCTGCCAAAACTATAATTTCGGGCTCGATGCCCAGACACCAGAATTGAAAGGAGCCATTCATGCGCATCATTTCTCTGATCGCCACCCTTGCACTCATCACTGCGCCTTCTGCACTATATGCGCAGGCCAAACCCGGTGTTGCCGTCACCAGCAAAATTCAGGTGGTCAAGGTCGTAACCGATGCCAAGGGCGAGAAGAAAAATGTCCTTAAGGATGTGGCCAATGCCATTCCGGGCGATCCGCTGGTGATTTGGGTCTATTTCAAAAATGGCGGCGCGGCCCCCGCCACCAGCTTTGTGATCAACAATCCGGTCAATCCTTCAATCGAGTTCACCGGTTTTGGTGACAACAGTGGCTGGGCCCTTGTTTCAGTGGACGGTGGCAAGACATTTGGCACACTCGCTGCGCTGAAGGTGCAAAAGTCGGACAAGACTTTTCGTGCTGCGGCATTTGCCGACGTGACCAATGTCCGCTGGGCTTTTCCGCGCCCGATTGTGGCGGCCGCTGGAGGCACACTCAGCTTTTATGGCATTGTAAAATAAGGATCGAACATGGCCAAGAAATCAGCAGAATTTGATATCATTATATACGGTGCCAGCGGCTTTACAGGTCGGCTCGTCGTCGAATATCTGGCCGAGCGCGGCATCAAGAAATGGGCAATGGCGGGGCGCAATACCGCCAAGCTTGCCGAAGTCCGCGACCTTGTTGGCGCGCCCAGGGACACGCCGTTGATCGAGGCCGATGCCAGCGCACCTGAAACCTTGACCGCTATGTGCAACCGCGCCCGCGTGATCATCACCACGGTTGGCCCCTACCAAATATATGGGCAGGAACTGGTCGCGGCCTGCGCCGAAACGGGAACGGACTATGTCGACCTGTGCGGCGAACCGGCATGGATGCGTGAAATGATCGACGCCCACGACGCCACGGCGAAAAAAAGCGGCGCGCGCATTACTTTTTCGTGCGGCTTTGATTCGATTCCATTCGACTTGGGTGTCTGGTTCCTTCAGCAAGAGGCGATCAAGCGCCACGGCAAACCTGCCCCGCGCGTCAAAGGGCGGGTTCGCAAGATGCAGGGCGGCGCTTCTGGCGGCACCGTCGCCAGCCTGACCGCGACGATGAAGGCGGCGGCAAAAAACCCACGCATCATCGGCTTGCTCAAAAGTTCATTCGCGCTGACCCCGGGCTTTGAAGGCCCACCGCAGCCATCGGGCCTTGTTCCTGAATATGACCGCGCAACCGGAACCTGGACAGCGCCGTTCATCATGGCCCCGATCAATACGAAAAATGTTCACCGCACCAATATGCTGCTTGGGCACCAGTTTGGCGCTGATTTCGTCTATGATGAAATGATGGTGACGACAATCGGTGCGGCAGGAAAAGCGATGGCAGAGGCAATTGCCAAAGCCAATCCGTTCGCCGAATCCAAGCTGAAACCCGGTGACGGGCCAAGCAAGGAGGAGCGCGAAAACGGTTTTTACGATGTGCTGTTCATCGGTGAATATCCCGACGGCAGCGAAATCCGCGCCAGCGTAACCGGGGACAGCGATCCTGGCTACGGATCAACCAGCAAGATGATTGCCGAAAGTGCACTCACCCTGCTGGAAACTGACACACCCGGAGGCGTCGTAACGCCGGGCGGCATCATCGCTGCACCGCTGCTTAAACGGTTGCAGGACCATGCCGGGCTGGCGTTTGTGATTGAAGGGTAACGCCTGAATCATTGCCTGAACGGGGCGCGCTGATGTAGTCCGTCGTTATGACCGACGCTACAACCCGAACCGACTTCTTCCCGGTGATCATCGTGGGCGCGGGGCCGGTCGGGATCAGCGCCGCTCTCCGCCTATCCGCATTGGGCATCAATTGTGCTCTCGTCGAAGCGGGGGCTGAGCCGGGCGGCGATTTGCGGGCCTCGACCTTCCACCCGCCGACGCTGGAAATGCTGGCGACATTGGGGTTGACCGAAGCCCTGATCAAGAATGGCCTGAAAACACCAAATTGGCAGATCAGGATGCACGATACGGGTGAACGAGCCTTGTTCGACCTTTCGGTTTTGGCCGATGACACGCCCTATCCGTTTCGCCTGCAATGCGAACAAGCGACCTTCTGCCGTCTTGGGCTAGTCATGGCAAAGACTGATCCAGCGATTGAGGTAATGATGTCGACGTCGATTGCCACACTCTCTCAAGATGGGGATGGAGTTACGTTGGCGGCAAGCGACGGGCGCGTATTTCGCGCGGCCTAAGTGATCGGGGCTGACTGCGCGCGCAGCGTCGTGCGCGATGCCATCTGGCTTGGCTTTGAAGGCTTTACCTATGACGAAACAACGATCCTTGCGACAACACGGTTCCCCTTTCACGAACATATCGCGAGTCTTTCCAACGTTAACTATTGCTGGTCATCGCACGGAACATTTAGCTTGCTGCGGCTGCCGACGCTGTGGCGGTGCAGCCTATATGCCGATCTTGGCGAAACGACCGAAGCGGCGCTGGCACCCGGTGCCATCGAGCGCAAGCTGCAACGCATCGTGCCTCGGGCGGAGCGATATCAGATCGATGAAATCCGGCCGTATCGGATCCACCAGCGGATCGTCACCAATTACCGCGTCGGGCGGGTGGCGCTGGCGGGGGATGCGGCGCATCTCAATTCACCATCTGGCGGCATGGGGATGAATGGCGGCATCCATGACGCCTTTGCTTTGGCTGATGTATTGAAGGCGCTTCTGAGCGGCGGTGATCCTGCACTTCTCGACCGGTATACAAGGCAACGCAAGACGGTTGCCCAGGAACAGATTTTGGAACAGGCGCACAGAAATCGCACCCGAATGCAGGAACGGGATATGGGCAAGCGTCGCGCCGAGCTTGACCGGTTGCAACGGATTGCGGGTGACAGGAACGATGCGCGTGATTATCTCCTCAAATCATCAATGATTGCCGGATTGCGGCACGCGGCGAACATCGCGTGACGGCACAAGCAGCTATCATGACGCCCATGGCAAATCCGACGGTGGAGTCGGAAATGCGATGCCTGATTCCGGCCAGCCTGCCCTATGTCACTGGACGGCTGGTTAGCCCTGAGGCTGATTCAAATGACCGGCTTCGCGCCTATGCAGAAGGCATTGTAGCATCACTCGGCCAGTTTGGCGGGATGGCGTTATCGCGGATCGGCTTTGCTTGCACGGGATCAGGCTATCTGATCGGCAGTACCCGAGAAGAGGAGATTGCGGCCAGCTTACCAGTTCCAATCCACTGGGCGACACATGCGATATTGGAAAGGTTGAAGGAAGCAGGCGTCCGGCGGTTGGCGATCATATCCCCCTACCCTGAGCAGCTGCACGCAGCGGGTCTACGCTATTGGCAGGATGCCGGACAGGAGATCATCTTCGACACTAGGATAGACATCGGAACAGAAGATACGCGCGGCATTTATGCACTGGAACAGGATGCCGCACGCGGCGCATTGGCCAACGCCTTGGCAACCAGGCCAGATGCCGTCCTGATCTCTGGAACCGGTATGCCGAGCCTTGGATTATTGGCTCCCGAGGGACAGCCACCCGTTTTTTCGTCCAACTATTGTCTGGCTTGGGCGCTGATCGCCGCGCAAGAGAAAGTGAAAAATGATGATTGAATTGTGTACAAGCTATATCTCTGGCGCGTTCACATGCGGGGCGGGTGCCGAACGGCTGCCGATCATTTGCCCGATGGATGAAACGATCATTGCAGAGCTCGCCGAGGCCGATGCTGCAGAGGTCGACCAAGCGGTAATGTCGGCGCGGGCTGCCTTTGACCGGGGCGACTGGCGCAAACGGACGGTGGGCGAACGGCAAGCGGTGCTGCGCAAAATTGCGGCATTGATCCGCGTCAACGCAGCCGAACTTGCCGCGCGAGAATGCGCCAATACCGGCATCCCGATACGCCAAATCCGCGACCGGCATGTTATGCGCGCGGCGGCGAATTTTGAATTTTTTGCTGACTATATTGGTCAGCAATTCGGGCAAAGTTATGAACAGGAATCACCTTACCTGACAATCATTCGGCGTGAACCGGTTGGGATCGCCGCGCTTATCGCCCCGTGGAATGCCCCGCTGGCGCTGGCGACAATGGAAATGGCGGGCGCAATCGCATTTGGCAATTGCTGTATCCTCAAACCATCCGAACTAACCCCGATGGAATTCGTTCCTTTGATGCGGATACTGAGCGAAGCCGGCATTCCTGACGGCGTTGTCAATCTGGTCAACGGGCGCGGGACAGTGACCGGCAAAGCCTTGGTTGAGCATCCCGGAATTGATGTCGTGGCGTTCATTGGTGGCACCGAAACCGGCCGGTCAATTGCACGGGCAGCAGGCAGCAACCTCAAGAAATATGTGGCGGAATTGGGAGGAAAATCAGCCAATATCATCACTAAGGAGTGCGATCTTGATCGTGCACTAGATGCCGCACTCCTCAGCATATTTTCCAATAATGGCCAGCAATGCCTTGCAGGGTCGCGCATTCTTGTTGATCAAAATATCGCCAACGACTTCATCACAGAATTTGTCGATCGTACCCGTTCAATCCGGGTCGGTGACCCGCGCGACGAAGACACTGAGGTTGGGCCTGTCATCAGCAAGGCACAGTTTGACCGCGTCCTTGGCTTTGCGGCGGAGGCCGAGATCCGCTGTGGTGGTATCCGCGCGCCGGGCTTTGAATGCGGCTATTATGTCGCGCCGACGGTCGCCATCGCCGCCAGCAATGCCATGCCACTGTGTCAGGAAGAGATATTCGGACCCTTTGCGACATTCCTGACTTATAACGATATTGATGAGGCCATTGCGATTGCCAACGATAGCCAGTTCGGGCTGGTCGGCTACCTCTGGTGTGATCATTTGCCGACAGTGATGAAAGTCACCGATGAACTGAAAGCCGGAACTTTGTGGGTCAATACACCACTCGCCCGTGATCTGCGTGCGCCGTTTGGCGGCTATAAAAATTCAGGCGTCGGTCGCACTGGTGGCGATTCTAGCCGCGCGTTGTTTACCGAAGAAAAAGTTGTGACCATGCCGATGGCATCGTTCCCGATTGCCCGGATCGGCGTTTGACATGACGGCGCGGTAAAAATGGTGGGCGTGGCAAGGATTGAACTTGCGACCCCTGCGATGTCAACACAGTGCTCTACCACTGAGCTACACGCCCACACAGGCGGCGTCCTAGCCGCGCATTGCCCCTCACGCAACCCGTTCAATTCAATCCAGAGAGTGCTCCGGTTTCAAACACGCGGTCGACCTCAAGAACAAGGTCGCGCAAGTGGAATGGCTTGGACAAAACTTTTGCATTTGGCATGGCTTGTCCAGCTCGCAGTGTCACTGCTGAAAATCCGGTGATGAACATCACCCGCATGTTGGGGGCGAGGATAGCCACCTTTTGTGCCAGTTCGATCCCATCCAATTCGGGCATTACAATATCGGTCAAAAGCAGGTCAAAGACCTCTCCCGCCTCGACCAGTTTTAACGCTGTCGTGCCGCGATCAACACCAAAAACTTCATAACCCGCCTTTTCCAGCGCGCGCACAAGATATTGGCGCATCACATCATCATCTTCGGCAAGCAATATCCGGATCATAACTATCCCCATTCGCCAATCGTCCACATCGGCCGTGCGCGATTGATTCTAGCGACAATCTGTTAATTTTTTCCAGCAGATGCAAGGTAAGTGCATTTGCCATATATGTGGCCGGCAGATAGGGCGATGACATGGAACGAGCGCACCCGCAGCAATTTTTGCGATACGGCCCTGTTGCGCCCCAATTTCCGGTCATCCTGTCGGTTCCACATGCTGGGCGCACCTATCCTCCAACATTTCATATGCTTGCGCGGCAGCCCTTTCAAAGACTGATCGCGCTGGAAGATCGGTTTGCCGATCTGTTGGTAGAAAGGGCCGTATCGCGGGGGTTTACTGCCCTTATTGCCCAAGTCCCGCGCGTATGGATTGACCTCAATCGTGCCGAAGATGATGTTGATCCGCAGATGTTTGAGCCCGTCATGCAAAACGGCCAGCCACTTTCGACCAAAGCACGCAGCGGCCTCGGCCTTATTCCTGCCCGAACACCGGGCGTGGGAGACATCTGGAAATCGAGACTGCCGTTGCCGGTGGTTGAAGAACGATTACGCACCCATTATCGACCCTATCACGCCGCTTTGTCAGAAGAAATCAAGCAGGCAAAAACCAAATTTGGCGGCGCTCTTTTGCTCGATATGCATAGTATGCCGCCTTTGAAGGCAGTCCGGGGTGAGGCAGCCGATATCGTTGTTGGGGACCGATTTGGGCGCAGCTGTTCCGGGCGAATTGCCACTCTGGCTGTCGACATAGCCGCATCACACGGCTTTACAGTGGCAATGAACGCACCATATGCGGGCGGCCATATTCTTGAACGACACGGCAACCCACAGTCTGGCGTGCATGCCTTGCAAATTGAAATCGGGCGGCATCTCTATCTCGACCGGCAGATGAAAGAAATCGGCGCAGGATTGGGTCTTGTTCAATCATTGATAGAAGATCTGGCACTCGGCCTCGCATCGGAAATTGACGTCAGACCCACAGCACTCGCAGCTGAATAAAAAACCACCCTGTGCAAGCACAGGGTGGCCAAGGTTCAGGGAGGAAGCATGCCCCTAGGGACATGCTGAACCGGCAATGCGAAAGGGGGGCACGCATTACCGCTTCGAGTCAGAAGATAGAACTCCGGACAACCAGTTTCAAGCGGCAATCTATATATTATTGATCGGACGCGAATCAGCCGCGACTGCGGACCCAGGGCAACATCCGTTCAACCGTATTATCCCGGTCAAAAACATGATGCTTAATGGCAGCAGCAATATGAAGTGCGATCAACGCGATCATGGCGAATGCCAGAACTTCGTGCCGCTCATTAAAAACATGCGCGGTCGCCTTTGCTTGTTCGATCGGTAGATACGGGATGTCAAACAAGCCGTACCAGTTGATCGGCCATTTGCGCGACCCGGCCGATACCAGCAACCAGCCGGTCAAAGGCAAGGCAAACATCATGAAGTAGAAAATCCAGTGGGTCGCATGCGCCAACCTGACTTCCCAACGTTTTAGCGTCGCAGCAAGCGGCGGCGGCTTGTGTCCAAGCCTCCAAGCGAGGCGCACTAGGCTGAGCACGAGAATCGTAATGCCGGTTGATTTATGAAGACCCATGATAATCGGCTCGGCTGCTTCGCCAAAGCTTTCGCGGGCTAGCCCGCCGACAAGGTTACCGATCAACAACAACCCGATCACCCAATGCAAGCCGATAGCGACACGTGAATATCCTGATACGGTCGTTGTCATAGCGATCAAACCTCTTGTACCTGTGCTGGCACCTTATCCTGCGACATCTGGCGCGCAAAAATCTCACGCATTAGGCTGAGCGAGAAAAGGTGCGCGTGGATCAGCGGCAACATGCCGGACTGCATCATTTTGCGCAGTGTATCTCCGCGCAGGTCGCGCAATTTCGCTTCATCAACCATCTGGAACCCGCGGTAGATGTAAGGCGGCGTATCGTCACCCGTCTGAATCGACACTTCGCCGTCCATCAACAGGCCGCTTTCCTTCAATTCCTTCATGAATGCTGTGGTGCGCATGCCAGCCTGTTCAAACTGTTCGCAAAATCCCAGAATCTCTTTGGTCGCTTCAGAAGGCTGACCATCTTCGAACAAAGCGTTTCCTTCTTCAAAAGGACCAATGGCGTCCGCAGTCGGATCGAAACAGAGCGACAATTCCTCGGCATCTTCCCGAAGCCGCGCGAGCAGGAACGGATAACGCCGGATATATGCCGGAAAATAAGATTCACCAATCGGCTTTCCTT
>JANNWX010000194.1:0-2896 GCA_031409315.1 Sphingomonadales bacterium
GCCGATTGGAAGATCACTTTCGCCGATACCGTGGCCGACAATGGTTCATCGGCATTCTATGTACTCGCCAGCGATGGCAAACCACTCGCGGGCCTTGATATCTATAGCTGCGGAATGGTGATGGAGGTCAACCGCCAAATCGTTTCTCTGGGCGCGGGCGCGGCAGCATTGGGTCATCCGCTCAACGCAGCAGCCTGGCTGGCTCGAACCTTAGCGAAACGCGGCGAGCCGTTGAAAGCGGGCGATATACTTCTGGCCGGCGCGCTGGGCCCGATGGTGACGCTCAATCCGGGCGACCATGTCCGCGCCATCGTTGGTGGGCTTGGCGAAGCTTCTTTCAATTTTGGAGTGCGCTAAATTGGCCAAGACCAAGGTAGCCATCATCGGTTCCGGCAACATTGGCACCGATCTGATGATCAAGATCATGCGCCTATCCAAGACTCTGGAGATGGGTGCATTTGTCGGCATCGACCCTGAAAGCGATGGCCTCAAGCGTGCCGCGCGATTGGGTGTGCCGGTCACTGCCGAAGGAATCGACGGGCTGATTGCGATGCCCGGTTTCGCCGAGATCGGCATTGTGTTCGATGCTACCTCAGCTTCTGCACACAAGCGCCACAATGCACTGCTGCAGGCCCACGGCAAACGGGTGATCGACCTGACCCCGGCGGCGATCGGTCCCTATGTCATCCCGCCGGTTAATGGTCTCGATCATCTCGATGCGTTCAATGTCAACATGGTGACCTGCGGCGGGCAGGCGACGATACCGATTGTTCATGCGATTAATCGCGTCTGCAAAGTGCATTACGGTGAGATCGTTGCTTCGATTGCCTCAAAGAGTGCAGGTCCCGGCACCCGAGCGAACATCGATGAGTTCACCGAGACCACCAGTCAGGCCATTGTCGATGTCGGCGGGGCCACGCGCGGCAAGGCGATCATCGTGCTCAACCCCGCCGAACCGCCCTTGATCATGCGCGATACGGTTTACTGTCTTACCGAGGACGGCGATCAGGATGCCATTCGCCAAAGCGTGGAGGAGATGGTCGCCGAGGTGCAAACCTATGTGCCCGGCTATCGTTTAAAACAGCCGGTGCAGTTTGAGCATATCGGCTCGAATCGCCCCTTGCGTATCCCGGAAATGACCGAATACGGCCAAACCGAGTTTACCGGTCTCAAGGTCAGCGTGTTCCTCGAAGTGGGAGGCGCAGCGCATTATTTGCCCGCCTACGCCGGCAATCTTGATATCATGACCTCCGCCGCGCTGCGCACGGCAGAGCGTATTGCGGAAAGGATGGTGTCATGACCTTCGATCCCACGACCCAAAAGCTCTACATCCAGGACGTCACCCTGCGCGACGGGATGCACGCGATCCGGCACCAGTACGGGCTCGATCATGTCCAGGCGATTGCCCGCGCGCTCGATCGGGCAAAGGTTGATGCTATCGAGGTGGCGCATGGCGATGGGCTGCAAGGCTCCAGCTTCAACTATGGCTTTGGGGCGCATACCGATTGGGACTGGATCGGCGCGGTGGCCGAAGTGCTGGAGCATTCGGCACTCACCACGCTTCTGCTTCCCGGGATAGGCACGGTGCATGATCTGAAACGCGCCTATGATCTGGGCGTTCGCTCGGTCCGCATTGCCACCCATTGTACCGAAGCGGATGTCAGCAAGCAGCACATCGAAGCGGCGCGCAATCTGGGTATGGACGTCTCGGGCTTCCTGATGATGAGCCACATGACTTCGCCCGAAGCGCTCGCCGGCCAGGCCAAGCTGATGGAAAGCTACGGCGCGCACTGCGTCTACGTCACCGATAGCGGCGGCGCGATGAACATGGATGAATATGCCGCGCGTGTGCAAGCCTATGACCGCGTGCTGAAGCCCGAAACCCAGCGCGGCGTGCATGCCCATCACAACCTTTCGCTTGGCGTCGCCAATTCGATTGTGGCGGTCCAGAACGGGGTGGTCAGGGTCGATGCCAGCCTCGCCGGCATGGGGGCAGGTGCAGGCAATGCCCCGCTAGAGGTGTTCATCGCGGCAGCCGACCGCATGGGCTGGAACCACGGCTGCGATCTTTACGCGCTGATGGACGCCGCCGAAGACCTTGTCCGGCCCTTGCAAGACCGCCCGGTGCGGGTGGACCGCGAAACCCTGACGCTCGGCTATGCCGGGGTCTATTCCAGCTTCCTTCGCCATGCCGAGAAAGCCGCGGAAGAATACGGCATTGATACCCGCACGATTCTGGTCGAACTCGGTCGCCGCAAGATGGTTGGCGGGCAAGAAGACATGATTGTCGATGTCGCGCTCGATCTGCTGAAAGGGCGAGGCCCTATTGGCGCATAGAAGATTATTTCAGCGCTTGAGCTGTTGGCATTTCAAACTAGGTGGTTGGAAGAGCCGGCGGCAAGACGGAGCGTTTAATGGCTGCTTTGGCGCTAGAACAATTGTCCAAGAAATCACGCACATCGGGCGCAGTGCTGCCGTACAGGAAGCGCCACACGTCATTGCAATGATGGCCGCAGCCAAGGCGGCCATACGCTAGGTAATGCCCCAGTCTTTACAGGAGCCTTGCGGGGAGAAGGAGTCACCTCATGCGTGAGCCCTGAAAACCCTTAAAAATCTGCTGTTTTTTGCCCCTCTTTTCGATTTTGTGTTAGCGCGCTAACACAAAATAGGTGCAAAATTGCGAATTAGCACAAAACACTAACACGACTTCTAACACATGAGCGCATTTTATGGATAAATAGTATGTAATAACAATATCATAAATCTACAGCCTTCAAACTCATAACCTGAAGGTCGTAGGTTCAAATCCTACCCCCGCAACCAACCTTTTCAATAGTTTATATAACAGTCACCCTGAGATGTCGCCAGCCATGTCCACGATTGGCGGACAATATGC
>JANNWX010000195.1:0-3475 GCA_031409315.1 Sphingomonadales bacterium
GGCAGAGGCAATCACATCATCGACAACCTGTTCTTTGAGCGCTGTTGTATCAACAAACATCCCGTTCAGCCCGCCGGTTTCTGCTATGAAGGGGATGATCGGTCCACGCCGCGCCGCAAGTGTCCGGTTGATCGACCAAGCTGTATCCGTGCCGCCGGTAAAAGCAACGCCGTCAATGCCGGGGTGTGCGACCAATGCTGCACCGACTACTTTCCCGCTTCCCGGAGCAAGAACGAGCAGGTCAGGGTTTAAGCCCGCCCCGTAAAACAGCCTGAGCGCCGCTGCCGCGATCCTTGGTGTTTGTTCGGCAGGCTTGGCAATCACCGCGTTGCCCGCAGCAAGTGCAGCGGCAATCTGGCCGGTGAAAATCGCCAATGGAAAGTTCCACGGGCTGATACAGGCAAACACGCCGCGTCCGACCATGCGCAGCATATTGATTTCACCAACCGGCCCTTTGAGCACATGTGGCGCGCCAAATTGCTGCGCGGCGAGCGCCGCATAATAGCGGCAAAAATCAATCGCCTCACGCACTTCGGCCACACTGTCATTCAGCGTTTTTCCTGCTTCATCGCACAGCATGGCCACCAGTTCATCGAGGCGCGATTCCAGCGCATCGCCCATAGAATGCAATATAACGGCGCGCCCTGCCCCGCCTTGGCGGTCCCAATCTGGTTGAGCAGCGCGGGCCTTGGCAATCAGGGGCTCAAGACTGGAAACCCCAATATCGCTGACGGCCGCAGCATGGGGTTTCCCGCCTGCCAATTTGGCGCGATCTCGATCTGATTTCATACTATAATCACGCCCGAGGGGATTATCGCGTTCTGCCCCGAACATTTTGGCTGGCAATGGGATTTTGGGATGCCTGTTCGGCTTCGCGACAACCTGACCAATCGGGTCGCCAACCACCGTTTGTGGGGCAACACTATGGTTCAGTAATTGGTGAACGAAACTCGTATTCGCGCCATTTTCAAGCAGCCGGCGCACAAGATAGGGCAGCAATTCCTCGTGCCCGCCAACCGGCGCATAGGCGCGCAGCCGCAGCGGGCCGAAATGACCTTCGGCCGCACCGTAGAGCGCCTCACCCATGCCGTGCAGCCGCTGGAACTCAATTGTCACACCAGCCGCGTCAGCCAAAGCCCTCACTGCCGCTAGGCTATGCGCATTATGGGTTGCAAATTGTGGATAGAGCGCGGGACTCGCATCAATCAATGCTTTCGCACAAACGAGATAGGATAGATCCGTCGCCGCCTTTGTCGTGTAGACAGGATAATCCGGCCTTCCTGCAACTTGTGCACGTTTGATCTCACTGTCCCAATACGCACCCTTGACCAAGCGGATCATGATCCGTCGTCCGCTCGACCGCGCCAATTTGGCAAGTGCGGCGATCACCGCTGGCCCGCGCTTCTGGTAAGCTTGAACCACAACGCCTAGGCCGGTCCACGCGGCAAGTTCTGGCTCTCGCGTCAGTTGCTCGACAAGTTTGAGTGATATGACCAAGCGGTCAGCTTCCTCCGCATCGATTGCAAAATTTAGGTTGTAACGCGCGGCGATCAGCGCAAGACGCTTGATACGCGGATAAAGCTCTTCCCAAACGCGAACTTCCTGAACAGCTTCATAGCGCGGCGACAAAGCCGATAATTTAACCGAAACACCATTGCCAAACTCTGGCCCTTCGCCTTTTGACGCCCGTCCAACAGCCTCGATCGCATCGGCATAAATGATTTCATAGCGAACCGCGTCTGCATCCGTCCGGGCCCCTTCGCCCAGCATGTCAAACGAACATAGGTAGCCTTCACGCTTCGCCCGCCCCAGCGCATCGCCGATGGTTTTACCAAGAACGAATTGTTCGCCCATCATCCGGACAGCGGCACCAACAGCCTCGCGGATCACCGGCTCTCCGACACGCGCGACAAGGCGTTTCAAATAGGTGGCGGCATCGCTTTTGGCATCATTTTCAACGTCAACCAATTTTCCGGTCAGCATCAATCCCCATGTCGAGGCGTTGACAAACAGACTGTCGGACTTACCCATATGGCTGGCCCAGTCTGCTGAGCCGATCTTTTCAGCAATCAGCCGATCACGAGTCTCAGCGTCTGGCGTGCGCAATAGGGATTCGGCAAGACACATAAGAGCGATGCCTTCTTTCGTGCCAAGTGAAAATTCCTGCAGAAAGCTCTCGACCACGCCGCCCTTGCGCGATGAGGCACGTGCGGCTTCGACAAGCTTGATAGCAGTGTTCGTCACATCGGCGCGGATAGCGACTGACAAGGGCTGTTTTTCGATTAACTCAGCCACCGCCGAATCTTCATCAGCATATTTTTGTGTGTCGAGCCTATCCCAGTCAAAATCAAATTCCATCATCGCGCCAATCTCCGGTCGTTAACCGCTGCTAGCATGGAATCTCCCGCAAATCATTGCATAGAACGCGTCCAGCCCAATGTAATCGACATCCGCCGGTTACGCGGGTCATACGGTTTTTGGGGATATAGGGCTCTCTGTCCGCGACACCTTCAATCCGCAACCCTTCGCGCGTTTCGGTCAGGCGCACATTTTTGGAAAGTCGGCGCAATTCTTTGGTTGAACGAAGGCGGGTCGATAATGTCTGACGAATTTGTGAAAACCGCGATTGATCCACGCTTTGCCCCGAGGCTTCTTTTGGACCCCCGACTGCGTCTTTAGGAATCGTGATGGCGCGAGAACCGGTCTGCGCGGCGCGATGGGGGTAATTATCGGCAGAAATAATCGAATCGACGCTGGCGGCGTCGCACCGCTGGCACGGGCAATCAGCCCGCACTGCGCAGCACTTCTATCCAGCGCCCTGCTCCGGTCGATCCCGATGCCACTATCAATACCGGAAAGTCTCTAAAGCTTGTGCCACACCGGTCGTTACTCTTGCCGAAGCGGCCGTCAATTTTCAGACGGTTTCCGATGTGGATAGAAAATGGTCATGACAAAGCCAGTCAATGCGGCACCGCCAATTTCCCGATTGGCACCAATCCAACCTGCGGCGCAGGCCCTGCTGGCCAAGGGGGTGCCTGCGCAATCATCAGAGAGTGCCGTGCCAGCGTTTCTGTTGGAAGTTCGCGCACTAGCCAATTTGGGGCCGCCCGTAGACTTGGAAAAAGTCAGCGAGCTTCATCAAAAAATCGCATCCGGCACATACCGGATTGATCCCGATCAATTGGCGGCAGCAATCATGGCCTATCACGAGGTTACACTATCGTGACCGTCGTGGCCCTATCAGACCTTATTCGATGTCAAAATGACCTGATAAAGGCTCTGGATTCGGACAGTGTCTCCGCGCTGGAGCATGCGACCGCCAGCGTGGCCGCAGCAATCGCCAGATTGACGTCGGATCCAGAATGGCAAAAAAGCTTGGATGTGGGCGAAGACGTAACCTATGCCTTAAAACAGGCCGAAGCGGCAAAAGCGCGGGTCAATTTCCTGACGGACCGCACGCGACAAAGGCTTGAAC
>JANNWX010000196.1:0-6050 GCA_031409315.1 Sphingomonadales bacterium
ATGCGCAACATCGATTGGGAGGTTGTGGACAAAAGGTTTCAAGCGATCGGATGAAACCGGCTGAAGACCACGGCATTACGTTTTCTGAGGCTATACGCGTCTGGCTCCGAATCGCGTTGCTCAGCTTTGGTGGGCCTGCGGGGCAAATTGCGGTTATGCACCGCATCCTGGTTGACGAGAAAAAATGGATTGGGGAAGGGCGCTTCCTTCATGCTCTTAATTATTGCATGCTGCTTCCAGGCCCCGAAGCGCAGCAATTGGCGACCTATATCGGCTGGTTATTACACAAGACGAAGGGCGGTTTGGCGGCTGGCATATTGTTCGTTCTGCCCGGCGCAGTGGCAATCATGGTTTTGTCCATTCTATATGCCCTGTTCGGAAATGTCGGGCCTGTGGCAGCGTTGTTTTTTGGATTGAAAGCAGCCGTGATAGCCATTGTCTGTGACGCTGTAAGGCGGATCGGCCAGCGGTCGCTCAAATCGCGCGAAACCAGGCTGGTCGCGCTTGCGGCATTCCTTGGGCTGTTCCTGTTTAACGCACCGTTTCCGATCATTATCCTGCTTGCCGGTCTTTGCGGTTGGGCGGCCAATAAATATGGCAATGTCGGTTTTTCCGGGAGCGAGCACGGTGGCGTCAATGGTGGTTTGAACGACGAAGACAGCGCGCTTGGTGCGCTGGTTCCGGCCCATGCTCTGCGCTCCGGCTTTGGGTCGCTCAAGGTTCCCGCCGTGCTGTTTGTTCTTTGGGTGTTGCCGACGATCGGGTTGATCGCCTTACTTGGCCCGGAAAACCGGTTTTCCGAGATTGCAATTTTCTTCAGCAAGATGGCACTTGTCACCTTTGGCGGCGCTTATGCCGTTCTTGCCTATGTTGGGCAGGCGGCTGTTGATGGTTTTGGCTGGTTGGCCCCGAATGAAATGCTTGACGGGCTGGGGCTTGCCGAAACAACACCGGGCCCGCTGATCATGGTCACCCAGTTTGTCGGGTTTCTCGCCGGGTTTCGTGCTCCCGGTGCCTTATCGCCACTGGTCGCTGGTATTTTTGGTGGTCTGCTGACCACTTGGGTTACGTTCGTTCCTTGCTTCATCTGGATTTTTGCTGGCGCTCCTTATGTTGAGCGACTGCGGAGCAACCGTGCGTTGTCGGCGTCACTATCGGCGATTTCAGCCGCCGTAGTTGGGGTTATTCTGAACCTAGCGATTTGGTTTGCGGCGCATTATCTCTTTGCAAGACAGGTCGCGTATAACAGGGGTGTCTTTGACATACGCATTCCCGATTTGGCAACATTGGACGTTCTTGCGCTGATCATTTCGGTGTTGGCCATGATCGCAGTCTTCCGGTTTCGGGTCAGCATATTCTGGCTGTTGGGCGGCAGTGCAATCGCGGGACTGTTGCTGCAATCACCGTGGTGATCATCTCGACAATCGCTGCCATGACATATGAATACGTCCGTCAGGTTGGTATTACCTAACGATTGGCTTTGATCCACGTTTCTGTTTGGCTTGTCACAAGGCGGATCAGGTCTGCCTGCACAAGATTGACATCGATCAGATGGAGGCCCCAATCTTTTGCTACAATTGTGCCGACGACAAGATCGCCCCGGATATCGTCGGTGCGCGGATCGTTGGCATCGGCATTGATTTCAATGGCCAGAAAGTTTGCCCCGTCGCGCGCTTTGCATGTGCCTGAAAGCAGGCCCGGCAAGCGGACATAGGGTGTAAGAACAGGGTTGGCCGTCGTCCAAGGCGCGCTTTTCGCCATTTGATCGAACGAACTGGTCGCCGGGAATAAATTTCCCAAAGTGGCAGAGCCACCCGATAGGGCCGCCGGATTGGTGCAGGCAATCTCCAAATTTGCGTCGCTGCTGCGCCCGTAGCGGCTGTTGGGCGGTGGAGGCACGCTATCTCGAAAGCTGACATAAGCGATCACGCACCCTGTTTGGCTGTCTTTTCGGCACAAGGGGGTTGATTTGAAATCACCGCCGACATCCGTGCCTTTTGCAACCGTGACATTGGTCCCGGTGATCATTGCTGACAACATTCGTTTGGCGACCGGCTTTCCGTCGATTTCTTCCTGAACGAGGCGCTTTAACTGCCCTGACCCCTGGCTATGCCCGATGAGGACAACAGGACGACCAGCATTGTCATGCAGCAGATACTGGTTCCAAGCGTCGCGGACGTCGGCATAATTAAGTTCTCTGTCGGCGGCCATCGGTTGCCCAATCATCATCGCGCGCAACGCCGTCAGCGTGATTTGCCTGTAAAGTGGCGCAAACAGGCGGCAAACCGATCCGAACTGCGCAAATTGGGCTGCGATAACCTGACGCTCTTCATCATTTGCGATCATGTCGCTATTGCCCGTCGCGTCGTAGGAAACGGTGGGATAGACATAAAAACAGTCGGCCTTAGGTGCATTTGCCGCTTGAAACTTTGCTTTGATAACCGATCCGTCGGCGGCAACCTCAGAAACGTCGCGGTTGATGGTGCACGCGTCGCGGCGATCCGGGCGGCAGAGCCAGTTTTGGCCCAAGCTATAGTCATTCACACCCGGTGTCGAAGCAGCTGCGGCTGCGGCCAAAAGATAAGTCAGCATCGCGATCAGTCTCCCAACGTTATGAAATAAACTCATATTTTATCACGGCGTCAAACGGAAGTGGCGCATAAAGGTGCGGAAATAAAGCGCCGCCACGCGACGGTTCCCAGCGCAGCGTATCGCCGAACCCGCTCAAATCAATCTCGGCAACGACCAGCCCGGATTGCCCAGAAAAATGTTTGTCCAATGTCTCTTCAAGCTGATCCGCTGTCGATAAATGGATGTAACCGTCTGCAACATCAACCGGAGCACCGTAAAACATCCCCTCCGCCTCGAAAGCCTCCCACTGACTTGATGTGAGAATTTTGTAGGCGATGTTTGTCATTCTTCAGGCGAAGGATCGGTTTCAGTTTCGGTTTCGTCGCTTTCTTCGATCAATGCCGCGCTGACAACATGTTCATTCTCCGCGACATTGAACAAGCGCACGCCCGCTGAGTTCCTTCCGATTACACGCATGCCGGCAACTTCCATCCGGATCAATTTCGCCTGATCGGTGACGAGCATGAGTTGCTGGCCGTCCTTTACCGGGAAACTGGCGACGACGAGGCCATTGCGTGTGATGTTGTCGATATTGGTAATCCCCTGACCACCGCGGTTGGTGCGGCGATATTCATAGGCTGAACTGCGCTTGCCATATCCGTTCGCGCAGAGCGTCATGATGAATTGTTCGCGCTCGGCCATGTCAGACATCCGCTCCGCAGCCAGTGTCGGTTCATTCTCATTCTCTTTCCAAGGTGCTGCCTTAAGATAGGCTTCACGTTCTTCAGTGGTCGCCCCAGAGCGGCGGAGGATCGAGAGTGAAATCACCTCATCATCGCCCGATAACCGCATGCCGCGCACGCCCATGCCCGTGCGGCCTTGCGATTCGCGGATGTCACTGCCCATGAACCGGATCGCCTTGCCAGAGCGGGAAGCGAGCAACACATCATCCTGTTCGGTCAACAATGCGACGCCGATCAAATGGTCATTGCTCTCTTCTTCAAATCGCATGCCGATTTTTCCCCGGCTGGGGATGTTGGCGAAGGCATCCATCGAATTACGTCTTACACTACCCTTGGCGGTCGCAAACATGACATGCAGGTTGCCCCACTCGGCCTCATCTTCAGGCAATGGCAGCACGGTGGAAATGGTTTCACCCTGAGCCAGCGGCAATAGGTTGATCATTGGTCGCCCACGGGTTGCCGGGCCACCTTCGGGAAGGCGCCAGACCTTCATCCGATACACTTTGCCGTGCGTCGAAAAGAAAAGGACCGGGGTATGTGTGCTGGTTACGAACAATTCGGTGACGACGTCTTCGTCCTTGGTGTTCATACCAGCGCGGCCCTTGCCGCCGCGCTTTTGGGCGCGGAACGTGTCGAGCGTGGTCCGTTTAATATAGCCGTCGAGCGTAACCGTGACGACCATGTCTTCGCGCTCAATCAAATCTTCATCGTCAATACCGTCGGATGCCGGTGCGATGATTGAGCGTCGCGGCGTCGCAAATTCATCGCGAATGGCAACGAGTTCGCCGCGCATCACTTCAAACAGGCGCACACGATTACCCAGAATTTCAAGCAATTCGCCAATCGACTCCGCAAGTTGATTAAGCTCCCCGCCAATTTCATCGCGGCCAAGCGCGGTCAGGCGGTGGAGGCGAAGATCAAGGATCGCGCGAACCTGAATGTCGGACAGGCGGTATGTGTCGCCTTCAACTTCTTTGTCCACGGCCTCAACAAGTGCGATGTAAGACGCGATCTCAGCAATCGGCCATTCGCGCGCCGACAGTTTTTCGCGCGCCTCAACCGGGCTCGATGATCCACGGATGATCCTGACAACCTCATCAAGGTTGGTGACGGCGATAACAAGGCCAAGCAAGACATGCGCACGATCACGGGCTTTTGAGAGTTCGAATTTTGAACGCCGTGTGATGACTTCTTCGCGGAATTTGACAAACGCTTCGATAATATCGCGCAGGTTCAGCGTTTCTGGGCGACCACCGCGAATGGCCAGCATGTTGGCGGGAAAGTTGCTCTGGGCCGGGGTGTGCCGCCACAATTGGTTTAGGACGACTTCAGGGGTTGCGTCGCGTTTGAGATCAATGACGATCCGAACGCCCAAACGGTTCGATTCGTCGCGGATATCGGATACGCCTTCGATCCTTTTGTCTTTCGCCGCTTCGGCAATTTTTTCGACGAGGTTGTTCTTGCCGGTTTGATAGGGAACCTCTGTCAGGACGATGGAACGGCGATCACCGCGCCCTTCCTCAACATCATATTTACTGCGCATGATGATCGATCCGCGACCAGTATGATAGGCCGACCGCGCGCCATGTTGGCCAAGAATGAATGCGCCGGTCGGGAAATCCGGCCCGGGAATGATTTCGATCAATTCATCAACGCTGATATTTTCATTGTCCATATAGGCAAGGCAGGCATTGATCACCTCGCCAAGGTTATGGGGTGGAATGTTGGTTGCCATGCCCACGGCAATCCCGCCTGCGCCGTTGACGAGCAGGTTTGGGAAACGAGCCGGGAGAACCTGTGGCTCGCTTTCGGATGCGTCATAATTTGGCGTAAAATCAACCGTGTCTTTATCAAGATCGTCAAGCAGCGCATTGGCAACCTTTGCAAGCCGCGCTTCGGTATAACGCATTGCTGCGGGATCATCGGGGTCCATTGATCCGAAATTGCCCTGGCCGTCGATCAGCATGACCCGCATCGACCAGTCCTGTGCCAAGCGCGCGAGCGCCATATAGATCGCGCTGTCGCCGTGCGGGTGATATTTACCCATCACATCTCCGACGATCCGGCTGCATTTGCGATAAGGTTTGCCCGCGACATAGCCCGCTTCCTGGCAGGCAAAGAGGATCCTGCGGTGCACCGGCTTCAAACCGTCACGCACATCAGGCAAGGCGCGGCTGACAATCACGGACATCGCATAATCGAGATAAGAGGTCTTCATCTCGTCAACGATATTGATGGGGGTAATGTCCGATGGTTCGGCGAGAATGGGCTCGTCGGTGCTCAAAATTGTCACTTTCTATAGGGATTCGCTATTCCTGCTTTGTTAGCAGCGATGGTGCCCAATGGCCAGAAAAAAGCCCGCAAATGGTCGCTTGCTTCGGCGTTCAATGATGGTTCATCTGCGCGACTGCAAATTTCGCGTCGCTTGACCGTCTTGAATGAATGTTCAGTTCGGACTAGCGAAGGATTTGACGCCACCGTTAGGCCGGTTGGGTGTTGGGAGGAATGCTGAGATGAAACTGGTTTCTACGGTATCACTGGGTTTGATGCTGGCATTGGGCAGTGCAACGATTCTGTCGAGCACGACTGCTTTTGCCGCAAAAAAGGAAAAGAAGGAAAAGGTCGCTCCTGCGCCGCAACGGTTTACGAGTTTGACCAAGGAATTTCGCGCCGCTGCTGGCCCGGTTGAAGCCGCACTGAAAACCAGTGATCCGGTTGCCATCGCCGCGGCAATTG
>JANNWX010000197.1:0-8398 GCA_031409315.1 Sphingomonadales bacterium
GGTCATGGATATAACGCACCCGAAACGCCGGGCGGGTTGCTTCCCACAAGGCGGATTCCAGGCCCATCAATCTCGCGCCATCATTCAGGGATTGCCCAGTAGCTGGCATCGCCGCGCATTGCCTCGCCAACGGCTGTCACCTGCTCGGAGATTTCCATTCGCATGTCGGCGATCCGTCGCAGCTCGGGTTCGATCTGCTTGTCACCTGTTTCGAGCATCGACGCATTGGCGGCCTTCATCGCCTGATTGAGATTGCGGCCGATACGCAGCAACTGCATTCTGATCGGTGCAAGTTCGGCTAGCAGCCCGTCATCGACCCGCGATTTCAGCGCGAGGTGGCGGCGCACCGAGGCCTTGATCCAACCGGCGCGATCGGTCGAACGCTGCGCCGCCCGAACCTCGATCACGGCGATCTCGACATCGGTAAATCGCAGCGAAATACGATTGCGCGCGACTCCATCTGGACGGTCAATGAAGGGACGATCTACGATCTCCCGCACCGTCTGTTCGATCATCTGCCGCAACACTGCACTTCGTCCGCCACGTGCCACAGCGAAGCAGTCGAACGCCGCGAGCGCATCAGCGTCGAGCCGAATGGTGAGCGTCGCGGTGTTCGCTGATAGATTTGTCGTCATCCAACATGCCGGTGAAACGTAATGAAACACGGGCAATGTAAGACAACACGCGCCGCTAGGCATATCCTGCATTAAAGACAAATCAGACAAACCCCCTAAGACAAGCGCACCCAAAGCGGGTTTTTACTTCTGACAATAAGGAGCTTTGGGTGCGCTTGGGGTTTGAGGTTTCAGGTTAGATGTGAAGCCATGCTTCCCAGACGGGTCGAAGATCGCCTGATAATTTCGTGCTGTCGGCTCGCGGTCGCGCTCTCCCATTCGGCGATCTCGCCAAGTGTGCGACCACAGCCGGTGCAGATGTCAGCATTTGTATCGAGCTTGCAAATCTCCTTGCAGGGGGATGGCGGATGCTGTGTCATGAAGGGCTCAAGAATAGAGCCGCTCGTCCCACCAGATCGGTGTCGGCAATTCATGGGTGATTTTGGCGGCATCGGAATGCGCCGGGTTGATAAGTATGTTGCGGTCCAGCCGCGCCGGTATCGACGGCACGATCAGTATCGCCGACCGCATTTCTTTGACCCAAGCAAGGCCGAAGCATTTGCAGATTGTCTCGCGCTTGCCGTCCCATCCCGAATGTTTGGCGGTGTCGAAGATTTCGTAGCTGGTGCCATTTGGAATAGTGATGCGGATATAATGCTGGCCTCTGGGAATTACCGAACTCGCATGAACCAGCTTTTCGAGCATCGCCGTCGAATAATATTCAGAGGTGTAAATGAGCGGGCTGGTGGGGGTATTCCAACGCCCCGGATAGAGACGCGCGCCTTGGCTGTCATAAATCGGGTGTGCGCCCTTTGGGTCACCGATACGAAAGCAGTTTAGGACGCGGTCGGTCTTTTGCGCACTCACACACCACCGCTATAGGCAACACGCCCAAGCAGGTTGATGACCGCATCGGCACCGGGACCAGTTTCGAGTGCAACATCGAGCGGCGGCTTGCCATCGAGCATCGCATGGGGTCGGTTAAGAAACTCGCGGACGTCATTGCTGTCTTTGTAGACGTCGAGTGCGAACACATAGACTTTAGCCAGCCGTGCCAGCCGGTCGCCTTCTTCACTGGTCAGATGCCGCGTTGCCGACCTCTTGCGGCGTTCGAGTGTCGCCTTGGGAATCAGCCTGAACTTGAATCGCGCGTCGTCGGGTGCGACCGCGCCTGCGAGCCGGTCGAGCGCACTGACCGGCAAGCCGCTTAAAATCGAGTTGGCAAGACCTAGGCGGGTGTTGCCGATATTGGCATTGACCCCCAATAGGGTTTCAACGGTTGCCGCTGCTTGGGTGGCCATGACTTTGCTCCTGTATCAAGTGAGGCTCATATATGCTTCATATGAGGCACTGTCAAGACAGTGCGCTGTCCGAACAAGCAGCACAAAACCCCGCCCGGCAGAACCGGACGGGGCTTGGTTGCGGTAGTCAGTTGCCGTTCGATGTGCGGCCGCGCGACCAGATGAGGTTGAAGCTCTTGCCATCTTCATCGGCGAACAGGCTGGCGAAAATCGGTGCGGTGAAGCTGGGATCGTCGAGCTTGATCGAAAGATAGTCGCGGTCTTCCTTGCTGGTCTTTGCCCATGCGGCTCCGATTTCTGCTCTTGCCACGAACACGCGGTGCGTCGGGGCATTTTCGTTTTCGCCTGGTTCTTCGGCGACGATGGTGACGTTCTTCTTCTGCAAGCTTATCGTGACGATTTCGCCGGTGTAGTTGTTGTCGCCTGACTTTTTGAATGTGCCGATATTTGCCATGATACTTCTCCTTGTGTTGGTCGAACCCCGCGCTCATTCGCGGCCTCGATGGCTGGTGACAGGCAGGGGCTTGCAACCGCTTCACCCGAAGGGCCGAAACGCAGAGGAGGACGGAGCAGACCAAAGTTTCTTGGTTCCGCGAGGAATGGGCGCAGCCCAGGGGAAGAAACTTAGGGCTGCACCGTTGAAGCGAGGGGCAAGAGGCGAAGCCGACCGCTGCCAAGCAAAGCCATTTACGAGGACGTGGGTGAGCGCGGTTGCGGACAGTTTGCCATAAGGAGATTTGGCAAGAACGGGTCTGTGCGTTCAATGTCTGGCTACGCCCCATTACCGAAGCGGGCGCGGCGGGCTTTCAGAACGACGGTTCAACTCTGCCGATAAAAGTGCAACGAAAATGCCTCGTCTGACGGTGCGATCTGGGGCGACGCGAACTCGCGCCGTGGGTCAAAGTTCACAGGGGATTCCGTGGCATCGACGGTCAAAAAGACGCCCTCAATACGCACATTCGCTTTGCCGTTCGCAAATGACGATGCCGCAAAATCAAAGCCCATATCGGGCGCTGTCCGCTCATACGGTGACTACACATTCCTAAGCCCCGTCCGGTTGTGCCGGACAGGGCTTTGTGATGGGCGGCTACGCCAATAACCTGTGTGACAACAATGGGGAAGCAGCTCACGTCAAAGAAGCACTTGCCTTTACCAGCGCATCCCAGTCCTCGGGCGGATTTCCCTTGTCGAGCATCGCTTTGAAAACAGCATAGGCATCCGACTTCGAGCCATAGGTGCGTAAGCTGTTCTCATCATTGACCCACGTATAGATAATGATCTTCGCACTGCTGCTATAGCGGAAAAACAGCCGGAACCGCCCATTGCCGAATTTAGCGCGAAACCAGTGTTTGCGGGACGGTCCCAAGGTGCCGCCCTGCCGGAACTCGGGACGGGCGGGGTCAACCGGAATGATCTCAACCATCAGCTTGCGCATCGCCGCAAGCAATTTGGCATTGGCAGTCGATGTATAACCTTTTGGGTCTTTCGCGCGCGATTTCTCAACGGCTGCTGTCAGCTTCTCGATTTGGTCGGCAAACAACGGATGCGTGTAAAGCGTCCAGCCATTGACGGTTATCATCTTTATTCTGCTGACCGATTAGAGCGCGACGTCGCCGTCAATCTCGTCATCGAGATTGACGGCCATATCGCCTGTCAGCGATGCGATGCGCGCAGCAAGATCGGGCGACAACGCCTTGATAGCTTGCGGGCGCGCCTTAATGTCGGCGGCCAGAAAGCCCAAAAATGTCTCGATAGCAGGGTCTTCGTCGGTGTCGGCGCGGCACACGGTGACGCCGCCATCGCTCACGCGGAACGCTATGCGTCCTCCGTAATCGACGCCCAACGCCTGACGCACCGCCTTGGGAACAGTGGTCTGCCCCTTGGCTGTGATGGTGCTGATTTCTTCAAGGGCGATGCTCATACTACTCTCCGTTCGACAGACGATGTAAGGAATAATCCTTACTTTGTCAAGGCCGCTCCGAGGTCAGCGTATGACGACTAACGGCGGCAGCATGATCTCGGCGGCTTTCAAATAATGACGGATGGCGCGCATCGACCCCAATTGTCCAATGGTGTGGGCATGTACGACGACATGATCGTCTTCATCGACGTCATAGTTGAGCGGACCGCTCTCGCCATCATAGACAATCCGTTCCGGCCCAAAGCTACCCACGCATCCGCCGGACCAACGGATGTAAGGAATGTGGTGATTGCAGCAATATTGCTCCAGGTCATCGAACATGCCCCACGGCGTTTCGTTGGCGAAGAGTGCCAGAGGTCCGCCTGCAATACATTGGTCGGCGGTAAAATCAGGACCATCCCATTCAGTGGAAAGGCCGTGGGCGACGATCATGCTGGTCAGTTCGGCAAATTAATCTGCCGTAACCGTGCCACCAATGGTGATACTTGCTGAAACGCGGTCAGTCATGTTCAGTCTCCTTATTGTTCACTTAACGTGATGCGGGCAACGGCTGCGCCGTCGCCCGCCTGTAGGTCACGCCGCAAGACGCTGTTCTTCAACTTCCTCAAACGCCTCGGCGGTTGCGGTATCGCCCACCTCTGCCACCTCCACCGCACTTGCGGCGGCGGGGTCGGGGTCAAGCGGCGCATCGCTTTCCGCCAGCCAAGCCGTGCGGTTGGCGGCGGCGACCGTCGCCACGCCGCCGCGCTGGGTGTAAGCCGATGGCGGGAACGCCATCCAGCGCGGCACCCAATCTTCAACCTTGGTTCGGCCCTTGTCGCCGGTCAGGCAGTCATTGATTACTGACTTGATCGTCTTGGTCTTTTCAGCGGCATGGGCTTGCGCCACAGTAGCGCCGCCCACTTCCGACAAAATGGCGGTCAACACCTCACGGTCGCGGATAAGGCCGTAGAACGCATCATCGGCGATCCAATAGTCCTCCATCTTGACGCCCAGATGGATGCCGATGGTTTCAATGAGGCCCGTCCCGCTTGCCAGCGTCTCGGCCATCACTACGCCAAGCACGTCCATAACGACGCCGTCCGGCAGTTCCAGCAACCGCTGGAACAGGCCAGTAATGCCGTGCATCGGGTCATGGCCCAAAGTGACGCTTGGCTCATCGGAGTCAAACCCAAGCACCTCCAGCACCGCACGTCGCCGCTCGTCAAAACGGGCTGCGCCAACGCTATTCTCGATGCTCTCGGTCACCGCCTCGTTGCGCGATTTCTGGTCTTGCACCTTCACACCCCACAAAGGCGAACCGCAAATCGCGTGAGCGACCATGACGCGCAGCGCGACACCGGTATGACTGGCAAGCGCCGACCGCACCGCCGCATGGCGGTGAAGGTCGATATAGTTGGTCATGGGCGAAGTGATTTCAGGCCGTGCGGTTTTGGTGATGCTGCTGACGCTTTCGCCCTTGGCAATACGGCTGGCTTCCTTCTGGGTCAGATAGCCCTCGTGGAAGCTGACCTCACCGCTGCGCGAGAGTGCGACATAAACGCGCCCACCTTTTCGCTTGGGTGTCGCTTGATGCTCCCACGATCTGAAATGGTCGGCAGGGTCGAGAACGACAACATCGCTCCAGCCGTCTTCGATATAGGCAGCTTTGCGTGTCTCTATCGCCGCCATTTGGGCGGCAAAGAAATGGTCCACGTCTCCGAAATAGCCGTCCTTCTCGAACAGGTCGGTCACAATCCGGCCCTCGTAAGACTCAAGGTCGAACAGCGCGACGCTGGTCGTTATGGACGCGCCGCCAAAAAGCCATGCTTTCAACTGATGACCTTTGGGGATGGACGCTTGTGGGTCGTCATACAGCGCAAGCCATGTCTTTTGCTGTGCCTTGGTCGCCATCGTCAAATGGCGAACGCTGGTGGCATCGATTTCTTCGGCGCGGTAAAGCTGACGGATGCGCGGGACCAAATTGCCAAGCGCCAAGATGCGCTTGACGGTCAGTTCGGGCATCCCGAACGTCATGGATATTTCATCGACGCTCCGGCCTTCCTTGACCAACCGCGTGAAAGATTCCCACTGCGTCACCTCGTCGGGGGCGAGCCGCGCAAGGTTCTCGATCAACGACGCTTCAAGTGCTGCGGCATCGTCACCCGCTTCCATAATCGCGCATGGCAGCGGCTCGGCAAAGCCGTTTTCGGTCGCCACCACTTGCGCTGCGAGGAAGCGGCGGCTTCCCGCGACGATCTCGAACGTCGTGTCGCTGCCATTGGGCCGCACCAATAAAGGCATGAATATGCCTCGCGCGCGGATGGATGGCAGGATACCACTAAGGTCCGGCGGCTTCTTGCCGCTCCGCATATTGGCGGGAGAGATTGAAAGCCGGTCTAAGGCGATATGGTCAAGTTTCATGGCACTTACTCCTTTTGTTGGGTGGCCCCATCCTCGGGGCATCTTGGGGGGCGGTGAGGATGGGGCCGGTTGTCCGCGCTGGAACATCCAGCACGGGGTCTGCCGCACCTTGAGGGGTCAAGGCGGCGGAAGAGCTGGATTTTCTTTGGCACGGGCTGCGGCTGCGGCTTCCAGCCGCGCCTCGTCCTCGGTGATGCTGCCGCACAAACGGGCGGCATCGGCGTAAACGGTCAGCGGGAAGCGCCCTTCAAAACAAAGGTCGCGCTCGATGGTGAGGCCGAAAGGTAGCGTTACCGCTGCAATCTCGGATAGGCTGGCCCAACCCAGTTCGGGACAGCCAAAGCCAAGGTCGCAAAGCCCGAACAATATGTCGCCGTCTGTGTCGAGTTCGGAAAACAGCCATGTGGCAGCCCCCACAGGCGAAAAGAACTTAATGACCGGCACATGGTCGCCTTGAGTCTGGCCGTTGGCGATAAGCACTGCGCGTAAGTCTGGGGTCAGCAACTGCATGGGGCCGTCCTTCTCAAAACATTTCAATTTGGGTGCGCGACACCGTGTCGAACAGGCCGTGGTCGGCGGGGCGCTGGGGCTTGCGCGGTTCCATCGGCGCGTTGGCGCGATAACTAAGCCGCTGCGCTGGCGTGATTGGGGTAACGCCGTGGACAAGCATCTGCTCACCGATGGGCGTTTGCTCGGAATCGAGAGGAAGCGCCGCGCTCATGCCGCACACGCCAACGCGCATTCGCTCTCACGAACGAACGCCAACAGAAAATCAGCTGCCTTGCTGGCTTGCGATGCCGCTTTGAATATGGCGCGGTTATCGGCGCGCAACACTTCCAGCCACGAACCCAAATAGGCAGCGTGGCGGACGGTGGGGACTATCCCAAGCGCAGCGCACAGATAGGCCGATGCCAGTTCGGCGCACAGTTCCTCACGCGCATAGAGCGCAGACCCGAACCGTCCCGACTGGTCACGCGCCAGCCGCTCTTTGCTGCCGGTCCAGTGACCAAGTTCGTGCAAGGCCGTCCGGTAAAAATCAATCTGGTGGGTGAATGCCGGTTGCGGCGGCACCTGCACATAATCGTCGCTGAC
Source organism: Sphingomonadales bacterium (assembly GCA_031409315.1). Lineage (GTDB taxonomy): Bacteria > Pseudomonadota > Alphaproteobacteria > Sphingomonadales > Sphingomonadaceae > Aquisediminimonas. The sequence goes on from JANNWX010000197.1 coordinate 7,332, forward strand.
ATTATAGAAGGCCCGTGCGCCACCGATGCGAAAATCCGCACCCGTCGCCGCGATAAGCGCCTCGGCGCTCTCATGCTGTTCGCGGTCGGGCAATGGCGTCGGGTCGGCGGTCAGCCGTTCCGGCAAACCGTCACACTGCGCGGCATTGAACACAACAAAGCGTTTCTGAAACGGAATTGAACGCGGTTCGCCCTCCGCCGTTTCGCCGCCCTCGCGCTCACCATCCGGCGTGAAGCGGTCGGCATAAAACACCGTATGGCCGCGCTCACCTTTGCGAACGCACCCGCCTGCGGCCAAAGCCTGACGAAAGGTCAACCAGTCTTGCGAAGGATAGCAGCCCTCAAAGGCTGCACCCCAAAGGATAAGCACGTTGATGCCCGAATACGGCCGCCCCGAAACCGCGTTGCGGGGGAGTCCCGGCACTGCTGCCGCCGAACTCCACGGCTGCGCCCAAGGAAAGCAACCCACTTCCAGCTGCGCGATAATCTTGGCTGTCACCTCGTCATAAAGCGACACCCGCGAAACGGCTCCTTCATGCCATGCGCGCGAAGCGCGCAATGCCTTCGCTTTGCCAGCACCAACCTTACCGCCGCCCTGCCGTGTCCTGTTCTGCCCTGCCATAACCGCCTCCACTGACCCAAACAGCCGCAACCGGCCCCGGTGAGGCGGGGTGGGCGGCAAAAAGCGACCAAGAGGGCCGCCGCGATCAGGCGCACCCGTAGGGCTGCAACATGGTGAAAGACCCAGCTCGTTGGGTTGCGCCTGAGCGCGGCGGGCCTAGCCGGAAGCGCCGCCCACTTCGCATCGCCGGAGCCGGACACAAAACCGCCGGTGCGGACGCGCCGTCCACAGAAGATAATCGCTAAACATCAAAGGAAATTGCCGCGCAGCGGCCTAACAAAAGTGGCACCCTTGCACAAACGACGCCAGCCGGACGCCCTGTGCCCGGACCTGTGGGCCAGCGGGCGTCTGGCAAGGAGAGAGGCAAGATTGCCTGCGGGTCAGCCAAAAAACGCCGCACCCTAAGGAGCGCGCAGCGCGGGATAGAGTGCGACCTTAGAAAATCC
>JANNWX010000198.1:0-3049 GCA_031409315.1 Sphingomonadales bacterium
GCCCGAGTTAATCCACGGTGACGCTGGGTTTGCCGGCCAAGGGATCTTATGGGACTGCCTCGGCTTTTCTGTTGTGCTGGGGTAAAATACGGTCGGCTGCATCCATTTCATCGTCAACAATCAGGTCGGTTTTACAACCTCGCCGCAGTTTGCGCGTTCATCACCTTACCCGTCGGATGTCGCAAAAGGGGTTCAGGCCCCAATTTTTCACGTCAACGGCGATGATCCAGAGGCGGTGACCTTCGCCTGCAAGATGGCGATTGAATTCCGCCAGCGTTTCCACCGCGACATCGTGATCGATATGTGGTGCTATCGCCGCTTTGGCCATAATGAAGGGGATGAACCCAGTTTCACGCAGCCTTTGATGTATGCCAAGATTAAGGGCCACCCCAGCGTTAGTAATGTCTATGCACGCCGCCTGATCGATCAGGGCGTGATCGACAAGGATTGGTCCGCCGAACATGCCATGCGATTTGTTGCATTGCTTGAAAGGGAGTTTGACGCGGGCGAGAATTATAAGGCAAATGAGGCCGATTGGTTCGGCGGGCGCTGGGCGGGGTTGAACAAACCCGCTGATCCTGAAACCGCACGCCGCAATGTGGAAACCGGGATTTCGGCGAAGCTTTTCGACGGTTTGGGCCGCACGCTGACGACCGTGCCAGATGGACATACTATCCACCCGACGCTGGGTCGCGTGCTCGACGCGAAGCGCACGATGTTTGCGGGCGGCACGGGATTTGACTGGGCGACGGGTGAAGCCCTCGCGTTCGGATCGCTGTTGTCCGAAGGCTTTGGCGTTCGCCTGTCAGGCCAAGACAGTGGGCGCGGCACATTCAGCCAGCGCCATGCGGTGTGGGTTGATCAGGGGACCGAAGCCAAATATATTCCGCTCTCCACGATCAAGCACGGCCGGTTTGAGGTGCTCGACAGCACGTTGTCCGAATTCGGGGTGATGGGTTTTGAATATGGCTATGCCGGGGCAGATCCAAAGGCGCTCGTGCTTTGGGAAGGCCAGTTCGGCGATTTTGCCAACGGTGCGCAGGTGATGATTGATCAGTTCAGCGCGTCGGGTGAATCGAAATGGCTGCGCGCCAATGGCCTCGTCCTGCTCCTCCCTCACGGGTATGAAGGTCAGGGGCCGGAACATTCATCGGCGCGGTTGGAACGATATTTGCAGCTGTGCGCAGAGGATAATATCCAGGTTGCAAACTGCACGACGCCCGCCAATTACTATCACCTGCTGCGCCGCCAGATGCACCGCTCCTTCCGTAAGCCATTGATCATTATGACGCCGAAATCGCTGCTCCGGCATAAGCTGGCGGTGTCTACGGCTGCTGAATTTCAGGGGGCTAGCCATTTTATGCGGATATTGTCGGACACCAATCCGCCAGCGGACGCAGATGTGAAACGCCTTGTGCTGTGTAGCGGTAAGGTCGCCTATGATCTGATCGAAGCGCGCGACGCGGCGGGGGATACCAACACTGCTATTGTCCGGATTGAACAGTTGTATCCGTTTCCCGGTGATCCCCTGACCAAGCGGCTCAAAAGCTTGCCCAATTTGGAAGAGATCGTATGGGCGCAGGAAGAACCGAAGAATAACGGCAGCTGGTTTTTCGTGGAACCTTATATCGAAGCGTGCCTTGCTGACGCTAAAACAGGGCCAGCGCGGGCGCGCTATGCGGGACGTAAGCCGAGCGCATCGCCTGCCACTGGCCTTGCCAAACGCCATCAGGCCGAACAAGCAGCCCTTGTTGCTGACGCCCTTGGCCATAATGTTCGCGGCGAAATCCGCCGCCAGAGAAAGGGTTGACCCTCCCCATGACAACCAAAGTCACCGTGCCCGTATTGGGCGAATCTATTAGCGAAGCAACGCTTGGCACCTGGCTTAAAAAACCAGGCGAAGCGGTTGCCCAGGACGAAGCGATTGCGAGCCTTGAAACCGACAAAGTCGCGGTCGAAGTGCCATCCCCGATTGCAGGGGTGATGGGCACGCAGTTTGTTAAAGAAGGCGATACTGTGCAGGTTGGCGCTGTGATTGCGGCGATCGAGGCGGGCAGTGCCGTCGTTTCAGCCGTTTCCACGCCGGCCGTTTCCGCCCCGGCCCCTGTTGCCAATGCTGTGGATTCGGCAGGTGATTTGACACTGTCTCCCTCGGTCCGCCGGCTGGTGCTTGAACGCGGGGTTGATCCCTCGACGATTAGGGGCACTGGCAAGGATGGCCGTCTTACCAAAGATGATGTGATGGCCGCCGCAACCAGCCCTGAGCCATCAGTTGTTGCCGCGCCCATTGGGACGCCGACATCCAGCGCGCGCCCCCAAGAGCGGGTCCGCATGACGCGGCTGCGCCAGACCGTCGCACGACGATTGAAAGATGCGCAGAATACAGCCGCCTTGCTGACCACGTTTAACGATGTCGATATGAGTGCGGTCATCGCAGCAAGGGCGAAATATAAGGACCTGTTTGAAAAGAAACACGGCGTTCGGCTGGGCTTCATGGGCTTTTTCGCCAAGGCCGCGTGCATGGCGCTCAAGGATATTCCCGCGGTTAACGCCCGGATCGACGGCGACGACATTGTCTATCACGATTATGTCGACATATCGGTCGCGGTGAGCGCGCCGGGCGGGCTGGTCGTGCCGGTGCTGCGCGATGTGCAGGATATGGGCTTTGCCGACATTGAAAAGAATATCGGCGATTTTGGCAAACGCGCAAAAGACGGCAGCCTGACCATGGACGATATGAAGGGCGGCACCTTCACCATATCGAACGGGGGCGTGTTTGGATCTTTGATGTCGACACCGATCATCAACCCGCCACAAAGCGCGGTGCTCGGCCTCCACCGGATCGAGGATCGCCCGGTGGTGCGCGACGGACAGGTTGTCGTCCGTCCGATGATGTATCTGGCATTATCCTATGACCACCGCCTGATCGATGGGCGCGAGGCAGTGACGTTCCTCGTCGCGGTCAAAAATGCGATTGAAGACCCGACACGGTTGTTGATTGATTTGTAAGGAACGCACGATGACAGATTATGACCTTATCATCATCGGC
>JANNWX010000199.1:0-12095 GCA_031409315.1 Sphingomonadales bacterium
GCTCCGTCAGCGCTTCATTCTGGATCTTTTGCTCCTCACTCGGCGGGTCGCAATTGGCATTATAACCCTGTGCGGCTGCCGGAGCGGCGGCGATCAGGCTGACGCCCAACGCAAATATCGGAAGCGTCAAAAGCGGGCGGACTTTCATTTGCCTTTCCCCATTTCGGTTGGGCGTTTCGTGCCAACAGCGCTTGAGGCCGGGGCAGCAGGCTTGATCGCCGGGGCAGAGCGCGGGACGTAGCTTGCCGCAATTCTCCTCGCCAGTTCCAGCCGCTTTGGCCGCGCAGCAATTTCAAGGGGTTCAAAACGTTTTGTGATTTCGGCACTGGCGCGCTCCACAGCATCTTTGTCGGCTAGGATGATTTCGTTGATCTCGGTCAGATAGGGCGCAATGGCCGTCTGGATTGCTTCAGAACAATCGGGCTTCGCTCCCTTAATGTCTAGGCGGCAAATCCAGACCTGCCGTGTTCCTGCGCCTTTCTTAACCCAGTCCTCACCGACTTTGTCCCAAATTGAATTTTCGAGAAATATGTTCACCCCAACATCGGCTCCTTTGGGAACGCGCGAACAGACGTCTGATATGGCCTTGCGCTGATCGCGCGAGGGCACAAGTTCCGGTGCATCTGCAAAGCCCTTGAACGGGCAGGCGAATGTGCGGACACCAAGAAAGTTGGTCTCTGTAATCGCCCCGCTATGGCGACGGAGAGAAATGGCAGTTGCAACGCTGTCAAAAGCATTTGGATCGAACCGATCGGTCCCATAGAACGCTACGAATCGGTATGTCGGCGAGAACGAACGATCATCGAAAAATGTCACCTTGGGTCCGGGAATTTTACCGCGATTATCGGTAGGCCGCGCTCCATAAATAAAACGGGTGCTAAAAGTCTTGCTATCTTTTTCGACACCACTGCCTGCGCCGTGCGCCAGACCGAAGCGGCAGGCCCCTTGCCAACTCCACTCCATGGCTGTCCCGCTTTCGCCCTTGCCGACGATGGTGCCGCAGCGGCCGTCGGCAAAGGGGATGATTTTTTCCCAAGGGTGGAGCGGCAACGGCATGCCTGTGATTGGATCTTTGGGTGTTGGTGCCTTGGCGGCAACAGGCGAAGGTGTAGCATTATCCGCTGATGGCCCAGTCTGACCCATCAACGCACCTGCCTGTCCGATCAAAGCGGTTGCCAAAATGGCCGTTCTGGCGAACCTGACGACGAGCATGTTTTTTGAATGAATAACCACGTTCCGATGTCCCCCAACAAGCCGCGCAAAACCCGACAAGGATGCACTATAGTGGTGATAGTTCGCATGTAAATGTGACGGACGTCACGCTCAACCGCATTTCGATAAACCGCTGAAAATTAGCCCCTTAGTAAGGTAGGTGGCCTTATCGGGGGTTAAAGTAAACGGTCGCAAGAGTGCCTAAGTGGTGTCAGCTTTGCCAACTTCGGGCCAAGACTGGATGTGGGTGACCGGCTTTGCTAGGAACGGTTTTTCATGCTGGGGAGAGTGATATGCCGCTGCGAAAACTGATCGCTGGAAACTGGAAAATGAACGGTTCGCTTACGGCGCTTGATGAAATTGCCGATATTCTTGCGGCTGCGGATGCCCGGCCTGACGTTGATGTTGCTTTGTGCGTTCCAGCGACGCTGATCGGCGCGGCGGCGGCAAAATTTCCCAACATGGCAATCGGCGGGCAGGATTGCCATTGGGCAGGGAGCGGCGCGCATACCGGCTGCCTTTCGGTGGCTATGCTGAAGGAGGCGGGCGCTTCGCTGGTGATTGTCGGGCATAGTGAGCGGCGGGCCGATCATCATGAAACGGACGGAGACGTCCACCGTAAAGCAGAATCGGCGATGGCGGGCGGGCTGATTGCGATTGTCTGTGTCGGTGAAACCGAGGCAGAGCGGGACGCGGGGGATGCCGTGGCGGTCGTGGTGGAACAGCTGCGCCATTCGGTTCCGGCTGCTGCCACGCCAGACCTGCTTGCCGTCGCCTATGAACCGGTGTGGGCCATCGGCACCGGACGGACGCCGTCCACAGCCGATGTGGCCGATATGCACCGGGCAATCCGCAGGCAATTGGCGTCCCAACTTGGCGCAGCAGGGGGTGGCGTGCGGATTCTCTACGGTGGTTCGGTTAAGGCGTCGAATGCAGCGGAATTGTTGGCCGTGCCCGATGTTGACGGCGCCCTTGTCGGCGGCGCAAGCTTGAAGGCTGCCGATTTCATCCCGATCATCAACGCTGCATGACGGGTGCATGACGTGGCTCACTGCATGGTTGATCGTCGCGGGCCGGTGCGCTAAGGGCGCGCTTCTTCTTCCTGTGACTTAGAAAAGCCTGATCTGTCATGTTTACCTTTTTGCTTGTTTGCCATGTGATCGTCGCTGCCGCTTTGGTCGGCGTTATCCTGATGCAAAGGTCCGAAGGCGGCGGGCTTGCCGGGGGCAGTCCGTCGGGCCTGATGTCAGCGCGCGGCGCAACCGATTTTCTGACCCGGACGACGACGATATTGGCGATATTATTCGTTCTTCTGTCGATTGGTCTCGCCGGATTGGCAACCGTTAACCGGGCACCGTCGACAATCGATACCAGCTTGGCGCGCGATCCCGCTGCGGCCATTCCGGGTGCGCCTGTTCCTACCGACGCGGCGGCACCTGCGGTCACGTCGCCTGTGCCTTTGGCGGTGCCAGCCACAACGGCTGCCCCGGTTGTCAAGGTTCAGACAAAACCGGCAGCCGCGAAAGCAAAGCCAGCGCAGCAGACATCGGAAAAGCCGAAACCGGTTGAAACGAAATCTGCCCCGACAATGCCTGCCCCAACCGCGCCTGCAACGCCCGCGTCTGAACCCAAAACGAACTGATTCGGAATTATTTTGCCGGATTTGGATTTGGTCCCTTGCCGAATCCACCCCGACGGGCTTAAGCCTCTTCTCCCATGGCGCGGTTCATCTTCATTACCGGCGGCGTGGTCTCATCGCTTGGAAAAGGCCTTATGGCCGCTTCCCTCGCAGCTTTGCTGCAAGCGCGCGGGTTTCGCGTTCGTATCCGGAAATTCGATCCCTATCTCAATGTCGATCCGGGCACGATGTCTCCCTATCAGCACGGCGAAGTTTATGTGACCGATGACGGCGCAGAGACCGATTTGGATCTTGGCCATTATGAACGTTTCACTGGCGTCACATCGCGGCAATCGGACAATGTCACTTCGGGCCGCATTTACAGCCAAATCATCACCCGCGAACGCAAAGGCGATTATCTTGGCGCTACCGTGCAGGTCATTCCGCACGTCACCGATGCGATCAAGGCGTTCGCCCTCAACCAGACGGATGATGTTGATTTCGTTCTGTGTGAAATTGGCGGCACAGTGGGCGACATCGAATCTTTGCCGTTCATTGAGGCCATTCGCCAATTGAAAAACGATCTTGGGCGCGGGCAGGCGGTGTCGATCCATGTCACGCTTGTGCCGTTTATCGCCGCAGCTGGTGAACTCAAAACCAAACCGACGCAGCATAGTGTGCGCGAATTGGCGGCACTTGGTGTGCAGCCAGATGTGCTGGTCTGCCGTTGCGAACATCCGCTGCCCGATAGCGAACGGGCAAAAATTGCCTTGTTCTGTAACGTCCGCAAAGAAGCGGTGATCCCGGCACTGGACGCCAAAACGATTTACGCTGTTCCGCTGCAATATCATGCCGAGGGGCTGGACGGGGAAGTGTTGCGGGCCTTTGGGATTGAACCCGGTGCTGAACCCGAATTGTCACGCTGGGCCGATATCGAGGACCGGCTTGCCAACCCCGAAGGCGAAGTGACGATCGGTGTGGTGGGCAAATATGTTGGCCTGCCCGATGCGTATAAATCGCTTAACGAGGCTTTGGTGCACGGCGGCATTGCCAACCGGGTGAAGGTTAATATCCAGTGGATTGATGCCGAATTGTTTGAGGCCGCCGATGCCGACGTTGCGGCGCGGCTTGAACCGCTGCATGCCATTCTTGTTCCGGGGGCCTTTGGCGAACGGGGAGCGGAAGGAAAGATTGCGAGTATCCGCTTCGCGCGCGAACGGCGGGTGCCCTATTTCGGTATCTGTTTTGGCATGCAGATGGCATGTGTCGAGGCTGCCCGAAACATCGCCGGGGTGCCAGATGCGTCCTCGACCGAATTTGGCCCGACGACGCAGCCTGTTGTCGGCCTGATCAACGAATGGATGACGGCGGAAGGGCTGCAACGCCGCGAGGTTGGCGGTGATCTGGGCGGGACGATGCGTTTGGGCGCTTATGATGCGGTCCTTGCGGGCAACAGCCATGTAGCGACGATATACGGCGACACCGCCATTTCAGAGCGTCACCGCCACCGGTATGAGGTCAATGTTCATTACCGCGCGCTTCTTGAACAGGGTGGTTTGGTGTTTAGCGGCATGTCTCCCGACGGCGAACTGCCCGAAATTGTCGAACGGCCCGATCATCCCTGGTTTGTCGGCGTGCAATTTCATCCAGAATTAAAGAGCAAGCCGTTTGATCCGCATCCTTTGTTCGCAAGCTTTATCGCAGCCGCGCTCAAACAGAGTAGATTGGTTTAGAATCTAGACTCTGTTTGTTTCAGATTGAATCAAACAGAGTCTAGGATTTCTTGGTTTTCCGTGTTTTCCGAGTCGTTTGGTATTTCCACCTCACTCGAAAACATTCTAACGACCGGAGGTGATCATGGACGCGAAAGCATTGTCGGAACTCCTTCCCAAAGACTCGCTTTTTGCATCTTGTCGCGCCGATGAATTGTCGGATTTACTGCGGTTGGCAACAATCGAGAAAATGAAGCGCGGACAAACCTTGCTGTTGCAAGGCGACCCCGGCGATGCCCTTATCATCCTGCTTGAAGGCTTTGCCCGCGTCACGATGGTGGCCAGCAATGGCCGGGAAATCACCCTGGATTATGCCGACCCCGGTGATGTTTTGGGGGAAATAGCGGTTCTCGACGGGCTGGAGCGGACGGCCTCTGTCGTCGCGCTGGATGATGGCCGTTATTTGCGCCTGACGCGCGCGGCGTTTGAGGCAACGATCGAACGACATACCGGCATGGCGTGGCGGATGATGCGTGAATTGGCGCGGCGGTTGCGCCAGACCAATGCGACCGTTGAAAGCGACCGTGCCTATGCGTCCGGGCCTCGCCTTGCCCGCTTTCTGCAAAGACTGATGCTTTCTGACGAGAAGGGCGGCCGGTTGCGGCTTGATCTTAGCCAGGGCGAGTTGGGGAGTTTTGCCGGGATGAGCAGGGAAAATATCAACCGGCAACTTTCGGCATGGGCGGACGCCGGCGTGATTGCGCTTGAACATGGCCAGATCCGTATTCTTGATAGCCATTTTCTTGCCGAAATAGCCGAATCGGCCGAATAAGCGGGCCAGAAAAACGAAGTGCCCGGACTGAAAACAGCCCGGGCACCCGCGTGACGAATTCTCGTCAGCCCCCCTTTAACTTCGTCTCGACACGTTGGATAAATCCAAGTGGAGCAGAAGCCTCCCCGAACCGTGACCTGTGGACTTCGATTCAGACCATCTGGCTAAGCAAGACGTAACGAAAAGTCATTCCTCAAATGCGTATCCACATACGATTTGGTTTACGCTGTGTTCATTGAGCAACAGGTGCATCGCTGCTGTTATCGCCACGGATGGTTGCCAGCCAAGGGAACGACCATTAGAGCCGCGCCAATGATCCTGTCCCGTTACGAACGGCTTATTGCCAAACGCTACCTTATGCCCGGCAAGGGGGAGCGGTTCATTTTGCTGGTCGCATCGATCAGCGTGATTGCGGTGATGCTTGGTGTTGCCGCGCTGATCATCGTGATGAGTGTGATGAACGGTTTTCGCGCTGAGCTGTTTGACAAGATCGTCGGCCTGAACGGCCACGCGGTGGTTCAAGGATATGGCGGGCGGCTTGCCGATTGGCGCGACATATTGGTTGAGGCGAGGAAAACGCCGGGTGTCGTTTCTGCGACCCCGTTGATCGAACAACCCCTGATGGCAAGCTATAATGGCCGCGTCGAAGGCATATTGGTTCGCGGTATGCGGGTGGCAGACATCCGCAGCAATGGAACGATCAAAGACAAGGTTCTGGCCGGTTCACTGGCGGAATTGCAGGCCGGAAGCGGCAATGTTGCCATTGGCGCACGGCTTGCCGAGGCACTTGGCGCGCAAGTGGGGGGGGCGATCAGCCTGATATCACCCGATGGCCAGACGACCCCTTTCGGTTCGGTGCCGCGTATTGTGGGTTACAGGGTCGCCGCGATTTTTGAAGTGGGCGTCTATGATTATGACAAAGCATTTGTGATCATGCCGATTGAAGATGCGCAGACCCTTTTGCTAATGGGCGATGCAGTAGGGATGGTGGAAATCGATACTGTTGATGCGGACAAGGTCGGCACCATTCTTGCGCCGCTGGCCGATAAGGTTGCCGACAAGGGCGTGGTTGCCGATTGGCGCAGCATGAATGCGTCGTTGTTCGAGGCACTGGCCGTTGACCGTATTGTATCTTTCGTCGTGTTGTCGATCCTGTTCGTGCTTGCAGTCGTCAACATTTTTTCGGCCCTGATCATGCTGGTGCGGGGCAAAACGCGCGACATCGCCATTTTGCGCACGATGGGCGCAAGCCGTTCGGGGATGGTGCGCATCTTCATCGTTGTCGGCACGACAATCGGTGTGCTTGGCACAGCAGCCGGAGTCGTTCTGGCCTTCATATTCCTGTTTTTCCGCCAAAATCTGGTCAATTTAATCCAAACCTTGTCTGGCCAGAATCTTTGGGATCCGCAAATCCGGTTTTTGACGGAATTGCCAGCGAAGACAGACCCGGTTGAAGTGATCGGCATTGTTGCAATGGCGATCCTGTTCAGCTTTGTTGCAACGCTGTATCCGGCGTTCAAGGCAGCCAGCACCGACCCAGTTCAGGTCTTGCGCTATGAATGAAACGCTTGCTGTTACCGGGCTACGCAGGTCGTTCAAACAGGGCGGTGAATTGATCGATGTTTTGCGAGGCGTGGATTTTTCGATTGCGCCGGGCGAAATAGTTGCGTTGCTCGGCCCTTCGGGGTCGGGCAAGTCGACATTGTTGCAAGCGGTTGGATTGCTTGAAGGCGGCTTTGCAGGCACGATCCGGATCGCTGGTGAAGAGGTGGCAAAACTGGACGATGATGGACGCACGCGGGTCCGCCGCGATATGCTTGGCTTCATCTATCAATTTCACCATTTGTTGCCAGATTTCGACGCTGTGGAAAACGTTGCCTTGCCGCTTTTGATCCAGAACCAAAGTGACAGCGATGCCAAACACCGGGCGCATCAATTGCTTGACGGGCTTGGCCTAGGCCACCGCTTCACCCACCGGCCAAGCCAATTGTCGGGCGGCGAACAGCAGCGTGTGGCCGTTGCCCGCGCGCTCGCCAACCGGCCAAAGCTGATCCTTGCGGACGAACCAACCGGCAATCTGGACGAAGCGACCGCAAATATCGTGCTGGCGTCATTCCTGAAGCTGGTCCGTGACGAAGGCAGTGCCGCGCTGGTTGCCACGCATAATGAAGCACTTGCCGCCAAAATGGACCGTGTAATCCGGCTCCACGATGGGGTGTTAAGCTAGGGTTGCAAACCCGCAGCCATTGATTGAGTGTCGAAACGACCCCATATGGCGGATCAACACCAGATTGCGGAGTTTGAATGAGCCAGTCCTACCCGATCCTGCCGTTGCGCGATATTGTCGTGTTTCCGCACATGATTGTTCCCCTATTCGTCGGTCGTGACAAATCCGTTGCCGCGCTAGAGCGGGCGATGGAGACGGACAAGGATATTTTTCTGGTGGCCCAATTGGATCCTGCCCAAGACGATCCTGACCGCGACGATCTGTATGAGCTTGGCGTTATCGCAACGGTGCTGCAGCTATTGAAGCTGCCGGATGGCACCGTGCGCGTCCTTGTCGAGGGCAAGGAGCGCGCCAGCCTTGAAACCATGGACAGCGACGGTGATACGTTGATGGCTACCGTCACCCCAGTTGCCGAAAAAGCTGCGGAGGGTGCCGAGGTCACGGCGCTGATGCGCACGGTTGTCGATCAATTTGAAAACTATGCCAAGCTCAACAAAAAACTTCCGGCCGAAACCGGTGTGCAATTGGGCGAGATCGACGACGCGTCCAAACTGGCCGACGCGGTTGCCGCCAACCTGTCGTTGAAAGTGTCGGACAAGCAGACACTGCTTGTCGAACTCGACACGGCCAAACGGCTGGAAATGGCGTTTGCGTTCATGGAAGGTGAACTCGGCGTCTTGCAGGTGGAAAAAAAGATCCGCAGCCGCGTGAAACGCCAGATGGAAAAAACCCAGCGCGAATATTATCTTAACGAACAGTTGAAGGCCATCCAGCGTGAATTGGGCAACGAAGGTGAAGAGGGCGACGGCAATGAGATTGCCGAGCTGCAAAAGAAGATCGACACCCTCAAACTGTCAAAAGAAGCCCGTACAAAGGCACACGGCGAGCTGAAAAAACTCAAGACGATGGCACCGATGTCGGCAGAGGCAACGGTTGTCCGTAATTATCTTGATGTCCTGCTCGGTCTGCCCTGGGGCAAGAAATCCAAGCTGAAAAAAGATCTGGCCGCCGCGCAAGCGGTGCTGGATAATGATCATTACGCGTTGGAAAAGGTCAAGGACCGGATTGTCGAATATCTTGCGGTGCAGGCGCGCACCAACCAGTTGAAGGGGCCGATCCTGTGTCTGGTCGGCCCTCCTGGTGTTGGCAAAACCTCACTTGGCCGGTCGATTGCCAAGGCGACCGGGCGTGAATTCATCCGCCAGTCGCTGGGCGGTGTGCGCGATGAAGCTGAAATTCGGGGCCATCGCCGCACCTATATCGGGTCGTTGCCGGGAAAGATTGCGACCAACCTTAAAAAAGCGGGCACGATGAACCCGCTGTTCCTGCTCGATGAAATCGACAAATTGGGTCAGGATTTCCGGGGCGATCCGGCTTCTGCATTGCTGGAGGTTCTTGATCCCGAGCAGAATAGCAAATTTCAGGACCATTATCTTGAGGTCGATATCGACCTGTCGGATGTGATGTTCGTGACGACGGCCAATTCGCTCAATCTGCCGCAGGCTTTGCTTGACCGGATGGAGATTATCCGGCTTGAAGGCTATACCGAAGACGAAAAGGTGGAGATTGCCAAACGTCACCTGATCGACAAGCAAATAGAAGCCCACGGTCTGAAAGCCGGTGAGTTCGAATTGACTGACGAAGGGCTGCGCGCGTTGATCCGCAATTATACCCGCGAGGCCGGTGTGCGGACGCTTGAGCGCGAAATTGCCAAGCTGGCGCGCAAATCCTTGCGCAAAATTCTCGAAGGCAAGGCAAAGAGCATCCAAATAACAGCTGACAACCTTGGCGATTATGCCGGTGTTTTGAAATATCGCCACGGGGTAGGTGAAGAAGTGGATCAGATCGGCGCGGTGACGGGGCTGGCGTGGACGGAAGTCGGCGGCGAATTGCTGACCATCGAGGCCGTGACCGTGCCGGGCAAGGGCGGTGTCCGGACAACGGGCAAACTTGGCGATGTGATGACCGAATCCATTCAGGCCGCTTTGTCCTTCGTCAAGGCGCGGGCCCCTTCATACGGGATCAAGCCAAGCTTGTTCGGGCGGAAGGACATCCATATCCATTTGCCCGAAGGTGCCGTCCCCAAAGATGGTCCGTCCGCCGGTATTGGAATGGTAACGGCCATGGTTTCGACGTTGACCGGAATTGCCGTCAGGCGCGATATTGCCATGACCGGCGAGGTCACACTTCGCGGGCGGGTGTTGCCGATTGGCGGGTTGAAAGAAAAATTGCTTGCCGCTTTGCGCGGCGGGATCAAGACCGTGCTCATTCCCGACGAGAATGAAAAGGATCTGGCCGAGATTCCTGAAAATGTGCGCAGTGGATTGACGATCATACCCGTCAAACATGTTGACCAGGTTTTGGCCCTTGCTTTGGTCGAGCCAATCAGTCCGATTGATTGGACCGAGGCGGACGAACTTGCGGCCCAGCTTCCGCTGGCGGCACCAGAACAGAGCGAAATCGTCCGGCATTGAGTGCGGCCTCGGATCACCGCGCCTGAGTCGAGTCGGGGGCAAGCGGTGGATTGCTGCCTGTTGCTGGCTGGTTTTTCAGGCAAGCCGAGGCAATTTGTTGTAATTTGTGGCTGCGGAACGGTATTTTAGCCTCATTTTGACGCTTTTGCTTTGACACTATGAGGCTGCGTGGCATTAGTGCGTTTCGGTTTCAGTGAGTTTCCGAACTATTTCTACCACTCAGGAGGGGGTTCCCAAGCATGAACAAGCAAGATCTCATCGCTGCGGTCGCAGACGCATCCGGCCTTACTAAGGCAGATGCCAGCAAGGCTGTTGAAGGCGTTTTCGATTCGATCACCGGCGCGCTTAAAAAGGGCGACGAAGTCCGCCTTGTCGGATTTGGCACGTTTTCGGTTTCGAAGCGTAAAGCTTCAACCGGGCGTAACCCACGCACTGGCGAACCGATGCAGATCAAGGCATCGTCGCAGCCAAAGTTCAAGGCTGGCAAGGGCCTGAAGGATGCAGTTAATTAAGCCTTCGCTTTACGGTTTATAAAACGAATTCAAAGCAAGACGGGGGCACAGTCGTGTTACCCGTCTTGTTTTGTTTGATCGCCCTATCTATCGAGCCAGAACGAAGCGTGGGCGCGTAGCTCAGTGGTAGAGCACACCCTTCACACGGGTGGGGTCGCAGGTTCAATCCCTGCCGCGCCCACCACGTTTCAACGGCGGATCAAATTGCTCCGCTTGATTCCAGCGTAGCGATTTCGGCCTCGCTAAGCCCGAGCAAATTTCCGTAAACGTCCGCATTGTCAGCGCCGATCGTGTCGGGAGCCGCCCGCCGGACGCTGCTCGGCGTGTCGGAAAGTTTAGGGAAGGCGTTTTGCATCTTTATCTTGCCCCAACGTTTTGTATCGACGTCGATAATGGCGTCTCGCGCGGCAAAATGGGGGTCGGCCAACATTTCGGGCGCGCGGTAGATTTTACCCGCTGGAATTGAATGGGCGATCATCAAGGCTTCGACTTGGGCGATTGTCTTGGTCCGGGTCCACGCGGCGATCCGCGCGTCTAGTTCGATCTGGTTCGCTCCGCGCGATACATGGTCGATGTAGCGCGGATCATCCGACAATTCGGGCTGCCCCATTGCTTGGGCCAAACGCGCCCAGACTGCATCCTGATTGGCCCCGATCAGATAATCACCGTCCTTGCACGCATAGACATTCGACGGGGCAATTCCGGGCAAAAAGGAGCCGGAGCGTTCGCGGATATAACCGGATTTGTCGTATTCAGGAACGACGCTTTCCATAACTTGCAACACCGCTTCATACAAAGCGGAATCGACGATCTGGCCTTTGCCGGTCCGTTCGCGGGCGTGGAGTGCGGCGAGCGCCCCCATACAGCCATAGGTTGCGGCCAATGTGTCGCCGATCGAAATGCCCATGCGGCTGGGTGGGCGATCCGGATCACCGACAATATGTCGCCATCCGCCCATCGCCTCGCCAATGCCGCCAAACCCAGCGCGCGTCGAATAGGGTCCGGTTTGGCCGTATCCCGACACCCGGACGATGATGAGGCGCGGGTTGATGCCGTGAAGAATGCTTGGCGCAAGGCCCCATTTTTCAATGGTCCCCGGTTTGAAATTCTCGATCAGAATATCTGCCGTTGCGGCGAGTTTGCGGACCAGTTCCTGGCCTTCGGGCAGGCGGAGGTTGGCCGATACCGCCTTTTTGTTTCGGGCCACCACTTCCCACCAGAGCTTGTCATCACCGCGCCCCCAATTGCGCATTGGATCGCCTTGGCCGGGCGGTTCGACCTTGATCACCTCTGCCCCCATATCACCGAGCAATTGGCCGCAGAACGGCCCGGCGATCAATTGGCCAAGCTCGATCACCCGGATGCCTTCAAGCGCACCTACCATCGGTTAAGCCGCCGCTAGCTTGTGGACCCAGACCGGCTGGATCGGGGCGGGGAGGCCGGTCTCGGTGAGGCAATTCTTGCGCAAGGTTTCGATATCGGGACCGAAATTGAAAACGCTGTCAGTT
>JANNWX010000200.1:0-3293 GCA_031409315.1 Sphingomonadales bacterium
GCGGCCGGCCAGGATGTGCTGATCGGCGCGAGCGTCGGCATCGCCGTGCTGCACGTCGATTCCTCCGATCCGCTCGAAATCATCAAATTCGCCGACATTGCGATGTATGCCGCCAAACACCAAGGCCGGAACCGCGCAACATGGTTTGATGCGACTATGGAGCGAGAGTTGCAAACGCGCAGTCAGCTTGAAACCGATATGCGCACTGGCATAGCTGACGGCGAGTTCGAACCCTATTTTGAACAACAGATCGATCTGGAAAACGGCACGTTGCAGGGCTTTGAAATGCTGGCGCGGTGGAACCACCCGACACGCGGGCTTTTGAGCCCGGAACTCTTCATTCCAATCGCTGAAGAGACCGGCATGATCGGTGACCTGTCTTTCTCGGTCATGCGAAAGGCATTTGACGAGGCCAGAAACTGGGATCCTTCGCTCATCATCTCGGTCAATATCTCACCGTCGCAGCTTCGTGATCCTTGGCTCGCCCAGAAAGTGGTCAAGCTGCTTGTCGAAACTGGCTTTCCTGCCAACCGTCTTGAAATTGAGATCACTGAATCATCGCTGTTCGACAATCTGCAACTGGCGCAATCGACCGTTACCAGCCTTAAAAATCAGGGAATCCGGCTTGCGCTTGATGATTTTGGCACGGGATATAGTTCGCTTGCCCATTTGCGCGCGCTGCCGTTTGACCGGATCAAGATCGACAAAAGTTTTGTCACATCACTGATCGGTAATGCTGATAGCGACGCGATTGTGAACGCGATCACGCGGCTCGGCGAAAATCTGTCGATGCCCATTACGGCTGAAGGCATTGAAGATGCCGATATTGCCGAAAGGCTGCGTGAAATCGGCTGCAACAAAGGCCAAGGCTGGCATTACGGTAAGCCGGTTCCAATCGGCAAGGTCCGCAGCCTTCTGGCCGAGCGTAATTTGCTGCCGGCGATGCGCCTGCGCGGCACCGAAGCCCCAGAACAGCCCGAACTGGATGCCGTGAAGCGTCGTTCCGCCTGATCATTGGACTTGCGGGCCGACCCGGAATATGGGGCGGCAATGGGTGATCGCTTTCATAAAATGCACGGACTTGGCAATGACTTTGTCATTATTGACGCGCGCGAAAACCCTGTCGCCATGTTCCCCGCCCGCGCCAAGGCCATTGCCAACCGTCGGGCTGGTATTGGGTGTGACCAACTGATCCTGCTTGAACCATCTGCAATCGCCGACTTGCGCATGCGGATATTTAACGCGGACGGCGGCGAGGTGGAAGCTTGCGGCAATGCCAGCCGTGCCGTTGCCATATTGCTGGGGGGGCATAGTTCAATTGAAACGAGTGGTGGCAACCTGTCCGCCGAGGCATTGGAAAATGGTGCCAGTGTGACGCTGGACGCACCCAGCTTCGATTGGCAAGATATCCCGCTTGCTTATGCGATGGACACGACCCCGATGCCAATCGGATGGGATGAATTGGAAAGCCCAGCGGCGATCAATGTGGGCAATCCACATGTCGTATTTTTCGTCGCCGATTGCGGGAAGATTGATCTAGAACAGCTTGGCCCGCAGATCGAACATGATCCGGTGTTTCCCCAGCGGGTCAATGTGAATGTTGCGACAATCACCGGCGATAGCGCAATCAGATTGCGGGTTTGGGAACGCGGTGTCGGAATTACGCGCGCGTGCGGCACCGGCGCCTGCGCAACCGCGGTTGCGGCGATCCGTGGGGGGCTGGTCAGGTCGCCAGTTACCGTCAGTCTGGACGGCGGCGACCTGACGATTGCGTGGTCACAGGGCAGCAGGATCGAAATGACCGGCCCTGCAACTTATGTATTCGCTGGCGAAACCGATTGGAGCCGCTTCGGGTGAGCGGCGTTGAAGTCATCAATTTCGGGTGCCGGCTCAACATCGCTGAAGGCGAAGCCATTCGTTTGGCGGCGGGCGAGCGCGACGACCTGATCGTCATCAATTCTTGCGCTGTCACCAAAGAGGCCGAACGTCAGGCCCGCCAAGCCATTCGCCGCGCCGCTAAACGCCGTCCAGATGCCCGTATCATTGTAACCGGATGCGCCGCCCAAATCGCCCCCGACGGATTCGAAGCCATGCCAGAAGTCTCACTTGTGATCGGGAATAGTGAGAAGCGAGCGCCCATTTCATATGTTCCCAACCTTGCACGCGCACTTGTTGGGGACATTTTTCAGACAAAGGCTGCGCTTCATCCCGTTACCAGCGGCGCTGGCCACGCCCGGGCCTTTATCGAAGTGCAAAATGGCTGTGACCACCGCTGCACATTTTGCATCATCCCCTACGGGCGCGGCAACAGCCGGTCAGTGCCAGCGGGACTTGTGATCGATGCAGTCAAAGCGGCGGTTGATCGCGGGCAACAAGAAGTGATCCTGACCGGGGTTGATCTCACCAGTTATGGCCCGGATTTGCCGGGCAGCCCAACGCTTGGCGCGCTCGTCGAACGCATATTGGCCCACGTGCCGCACTTGCGCCGATTGCGACTGTCATCAATGGATTCAATTGAGATTGACGACCGGCTGTTCGGTCTGCTGTCCGGAGAGCCACGGATGATGCCGCATGTGCATCTATCTCTCCAGCACGGTGATGATATGATCTTGAAACGCATGAAGCGCCGCCACAGCCGCGCGCAGGCCGTTGCGCTGATCGAGCGACTGAAGGCCAAGCGCCCCGAAATCTCGATTGGTGCGGATATTATCGCCGGATTTCCAACCGAGAGTGAAGCGATGTTTGAAAACAGCCTGAAGCTCCTCGACGATTGCGATATTGTGCTCGGCCATATTTTCCCGTTCAGTCCGCGTGCCGGAACCCCGGCAGCCAGAATGCCGCAGCTGGAGCGCAGCCTGATCAAGGAACGTGCGGAGCGGCTGCGATCCGCCGCCGACGCGCGCAAATCAACCTGGCTGCAATCGATGGTTGGCAGCGTCCAGAACGTGTTGATCGAACTAGATGGCCAAACCGGCCACGCAGAAAATTTTGCGACCGTTTCCCTTGATCACGCGGTTCCAGCCAGCAATATGCGCGGCACGATGACAGATGTTCATATTACTGGCGTTGACGGCACCCGTTTGCGCGGCAGCACGCTATGACAGAAGCGGCATGGCATAAAAAGCTGATCGGTGGGTTCAAACGCACATCAGAACGGCTCGGCGATAACCTAAGCGGTCTTGTCACCAAGGCCAAGCTGGACGTGAGCACGCTCGACGAGATTGAAGAAGCGCTGATCATGTCAGACCTTGGTCCTGCAACCGCCGCCAAGGTGCGCGCCAAGCTTTCCGATA
>JANNWX010000201.1:0-1871 GCA_031409315.1 Sphingomonadales bacterium
GCCGAAGGAAGGCAAGGTTCTGGTCGCCGGAATCAACATTGCAACCCGCCACCGCAAGGCAACCCAGCAAAATCCGCAAGGTGGTCTGGAACGTCGTGAAGCGCCGCTTCATGTGTCCAAGGTCGCCATCGAAGATCCGAAAACGGGCAAGCCAACGCGCGTCCGTTTCGAAATGAAGGACGGAAAAAAGGTCCGTGTGGCCGTGAAGTCCGGGGAAGTGATCAATGGCTGAAACCAAATATAAGGCCCGGATGCAGGGCATTTACGAAGGCAAGATCGTGGCCGCGATGACCGAGAAATTCGGTTATACCAACGCGCTTCAGGTTCCGCGTCTCGATAAGATCGTCATCAACATGGGTGTCGGCGAAGCAACGCAGGACAAGAAAAAGGTCGAGATTGCTGTTGCCGAAATGGAATTGATCGCAGGCCAAAAGCCCGTGGTTGCCAAGGCCAAAAAATCCGTCGCCCAGTTCAAATTGCGCGAAGGCATGCCGATTGGCTGCAAGGTGACCTTGCGCCGTGAGCGCATGTATGAATTTCTTGATCGGTTCATCACCATCGCACTGCCGCGTGTCCGCGATTTTCGTGGGCTCAATCCAAAGTCATTTGACGGGCGCGGAAATTATGCGTGCGGCCTGAAGGAACAACTGGTTTTCCCTGAAATCAGCTATGACAAAATCGATAAGGTGCGCGGGATGGACATCATCGTGACGACCACCGCAAAAACTGACGACGAAGCACGCGAATTGCTCCGTCTGTTCGGTTTCCCGTTCCCTATTGAAGAAGCTCAAGAAAAGCAGGCGGCGTGACATGGCAAAACTGAGTTCGATCAACAAGAATGAGAAGCGCAAGAAAATGGTCAAGCAATATGCTGGCCGCTACGCGCGCTTGAAAGCAATTGCGAATGACAAGAGCAAAGATGACGGCGAACGCCTGATGGCGCGCTTGAAGCTTGCTGAAATCCCTCGCAACGCAAATCCTACTCGGGTTCGCAACCGTTGCGAACTCACCGGGCGCCCGCGCGCTTATTATCGCAAGTTTGGACTATGCCGCATTCTGCTGCGTGATCTGGCCAATAAGGGCCTGATCCCCGGTGTGACAAAGTCGAGCTGGTAAGGGTTATTAGACATGGCATTTACTGATCCACTGGGTGATATGCTCACCCGCATCCGCAACGGCCAGCAGGCCAAAAAAGACAGCGTCATGACGCCGGCTTCTAAACTGCGCGCCCGTGTTCTCGATGTGCTCAAGCGCGAAGGCTATATCCGCGGCTATTCGGAAGAAGAGCTTGCCGGCCATGCTGGTTTGCGCGTTGAGCTGAAATATTTTGAAGGGCAATCTGCGATCAAGCATATCGCCCGCGTGTCAAAGCCTGGCCGTCGCGTCTATTCAGGATCTTCTGAATTGCCGCGTGTGCGCAACGGACTTGGCATTGTCATCGTCTCGACGCCCAAAGGTGTTCTGTCCGACGCAGAAGCGCGGGACCAGAATGTTGGCGGCGAAGTGTTGGCGGAGGTATTCTGATGAGCCGCACAGGTAAAAAACCGGTTGCCTTTCCGGCTGGCGTTACCGCCAGCATCGAAGGTGCCATCCTGTCTGTGAAAGGACCAAAGGGCACGTTGACATTGTCGCTGCAAAGCGAAGTGACCTATGCGCTTGAAGAGGGCATGATCACCGTGCGCCCGGCCAACGAAACGAAGCGCGCACGCTCGTTCTGGGGTATGCAGCGGACGTTGATCCAGAATCTGGTAACCGGTGTGACCCAAGGGTTCTCCAAGACGCTAGAAATCACCGGCGTTGGGTATCGGGCCAATATGCAGGGCCGCAATCTGAAATTGCAACTTGGTTACAGCCATGATGTTGATGTTGCG
>JANNWX010000202.1:0-1998 GCA_031409315.1 Sphingomonadales bacterium
GATACGATCATTGAGCGCGCGCATTGGGGCTCGCAAACTTTTGCCTATGCGTGGATCCGCCACATCGGCAAATTGGCGCGGCAGTCGCCGGCTGTGCCGCTTTACTGGCTGTTGATTGTCAA
The DNA here is from genome assembly GCA_031409315.1 of Sphingomonadales bacterium. Classification (GTDB taxonomy): domain Bacteria; phylum Pseudomonadota; class Alphaproteobacteria; order Sphingomonadales; family Sphingomonadaceae; genus Aquisediminimonas. The sequence goes on from JANNWX010000202.1 coordinate 123, forward strand.
GGGCCACCGCACCAACCGCTATCTACCGGCGATCGGGTTGCGCTTTGTGCCGGACTGGCGCGGAGAACAGGATAGTCGGCTTATGAAACTGCGCGCGGCTGTGGCGGCGTGGCGGTTTGGTGACGCGTATGATGCCAAGACCGGCCTTGTCCGGCACAAGCCGTCGCAGAGCCATCTGGCAGCGGAATATGCCAATATCTCCGAGAGGGAGCGCAAACGCGCGGATGTGCACTATTTTCTGGAGTGCAATCCCGGCTACGCGCAGGGAGATGAACTGGTTTGCCTGTGTGAATTGGGCACGGACAACATGCGCCCGCTGACAAGGCGGCTGTTTGAGCAAGGGTTTGTCGCATGACTGGCTGGCAACAGCTTTTGCAGGCGGCAGCGGAACCATTGTCGGCGTTTGAGGCTGTGCTGCTTGATCCGGAACGGGCGCAAATTGATGTGCTGATGCGGATTCTTCGTGCGAACGCGGATTGCGAATTCGGGCGGGCGCATGACTTTACCGCTATCCGCACCGTTGCAGACTATCGCTCGGCCGTTCCGGTTCGCGTCTATGCGGATTTTGAGAGCCAAATCAACCGGATGGCATATGGCGAGGCGGGTGTTCTGACCTCAGGTCCGGTGATCGCCTTCGAGGAAACCGGGGGCACGTCGTCCGGGTCCAAGCTGATCCCCTACACGGATGAATGCCTTGCCTCGTTCGGCAACGCCGTCCTGCCCTGGCTTGCCGAACTGGCGCGACGACGACCCGGCATTTGCGCGGGCAAAACCTACGTGTCGATCAGCCCGGCGACGCGCCAGCAGCGCGAAACCATGGGAGGCATTCCTGTCGGCCTTGGATCCGAGGCAGCCTATCTTGGCAATGATCTTGTCGGTGCGTTCCTGTCGATCCTTGCCGTGCCGTCTGAAGTTGCGGCGATCAGCGATGTCAGTGACTGGCGGCTGGAGACGCTGACCGCGCTGATTGAATGTGAGGACCTGACTTTCGTATCGGTCTGGAGCCCGACCTTTTTTCTGGCATTGATCGAAGCGATCCCGGCACAGGAGGTGACGCTTGTGCTGAAGCTCAGCGCTGCGGCGCGGGCAAGGATGGCGGCGTTCCTTCATAATGGTGCCAAGGACTCATCCTTGCTCTGGCCGCGCCTTGATACGGTTTCCTGCTGGAATGATGGCAGTTCGGCTCACTTTGCCGCGCGGCTTGCATCGCTCTGTCCGCAGGCGCAGATCGAACCGAAAGGGCTGTTTTCTACTGAAGCGGCACTCACTCTGCCATGGGGCGGCAAGGCGGGGTGCGTGCCCGCGCTCACCAGCACATTCACCGAGTTCGTGGATAAACATGGCAAGCCGCATCTTGCGCATGAACTTGATGAAGGCGCGCAGTACCGCGGGGTGATCACCACGCCCGGCGGTCTCTACCGGTATGACATGGGTGACCGGGTGCGCTGTATCGGGCACGAGGGCGATGTCGCAAGGCTGGTGTTTGAGGGTCGCACCGGAATGACCAGCGACATGGTTGGCGAGAAGCTGACTGAGGCATTTGTGGCCACAGCCCTGTCCGCTCTGCCATGCGCCGCCGCGCTTTTCCCGAAGTCAGTGCCAAAGCCGCATTACGAGCTTTGGTTGGATGAAACAGCGAATGATCCTGCTCGCGCAGCGCTGGTTGAGACTGCGCTTTGCCGGAACCCGCAATATGCCTATGCGCGCAAGATCGGCCAGCTTGGCGCGCTGGTTCCGGTGCTCAAGGCCGGATTTGTCACGGAGCGGCATCTTGCCAAAATCCATGCGGGCAAGCGCCTCGGCGACATGAAGCATGCCAGCCTCATTCTGGACTGAGTGGCATGCTCGACTGAGTAGCATGCAGTCTATGCTTGCA
>JANNWX010000203.1:0-41415 GCA_031409315.1 Sphingomonadales bacterium
GACGCGACATGATCTGGGTTATCGCGGACGGCAAGCAGGCCCCCGTGGACTATTGGGTGCAGTGTTTTAACCCGCCCATCCATCATTTCGGGAAATCCGGTCAGGTCTGAAATATCACGGACATCAAGGCCTGACGCCCTCAGCGATGCGGCAGTACCGCCGGTTGAAACCAGTTCAATGCCGTGGCGGACAAGGGCCGCGCCCAGTTCGGCAAGTCCCGATTTGTCCGAAACCGATAGTAGGGCCCGTTTGATTTTCACATTGGTCATGTTTTTGAAATCCTGATCTAGCCTGCGCGCCGCAAAACCCAGCTGACGGCAGCGCCGCCTGGCGGCGACTCGCCCGATATAATGAGTTGATGTGTCGGGTGGATGCAGCCCTCCCCGTCGACCCAGATACTGTCATCAATCGACAGCGATCCGCCGTTGCAGCGGAATTGCCACAATGCACCCTGCGAAATGCGCAGCAATGCGCCTAAACCGTCTGCGGTTGGGCTTGGTTCAACCTTGATTCCCAAATGGAATCGGATGGCAAAAGGCACGGTTGATCGTTTCCGACGGGTTTGTGTTGGCATTAAAATGTCGTCGCACCGCACTTCGCGGCCATCGGGGGTCATCGCCAATGTGCGGCGATGGATCAGGCCAAAACGACGGCCATAGCCATCATGGCCTGCTTCAACCCGGCTGCCGCCTTCTGTTTCCTTGCGGTCCAGCTCAACCTCGCTCACGCCCTTGCCAAGTGATCCGTCGCTATGGATGGCGGTTGAATTTGAATCGGCCAGCGTTAATGTCGAATGCGCAGCCGTGGTGCGCAGACCGTTGGCAAGTGATGGAGAAATGTGCGCGCCGCCAACCCGCGCGCCGCCGCAATTGACGATCAGCCTGTGCGGACCATCCGACAGTTCAAACGCCAATGTCGAAGCACAGCCACCTTGCCCAACGCGGCTCAGCGGCGGCGGTGCTGCATCCATGACGAGGATGGACTGGCCAGCCTGCATCCGTTGATAGCCCCAATCACGGGCATGGCGGAGAGGCCGGGCTCTGACCCCGCTTGCCGCAATAACCGCGTCGACTTCAGATTTTAGGATTGCCCCGCTGCCCTGCCAGCAACCCAAAGCGCCATCGCCCATCGTGACACCGAGCAATGCTGGGACGGCGGAATTGAGGGTCTGGCCCAATATGATTGGTGCGCTCAACCGGCGCGCATCGTAAACCGACTGCAGCATAGACAAGGTTTCGATGGCATCGACCAGATTTTGCGGCGTGCGACACAATGTGCCACCGTCGCCCGAAAATGCTCCGAATATCGCCTTTTCCAGTCCGGCCTCGCCAAATGCACGGCGTGGTTCGCCGCCGGGCATTAACAGGCCGGATGCCGCAATTCCGCTCCATGCGATCACCCGGGTGACACCGGCGGGGGTCCGGTCCGCAATCCTGTCAAGATGGCGCGCTCCGCGCGCAAAAGCATTCAGGACGGCCGAGCGGTAGACAATATCTGTGCTTGACAGGATCAAAGGCGAATGGCTGGCCCAGTGTAGGATACGGCGACCAAGAATGTCGCCGCGCCAAGCTGTTTCAGTTACTGTTTCGGCATAGGTTTCCAACCAAAGTCGCGTCACACCTTCGGCAATCGGTGCCGTTTCCGCCCTGTTTCCTGCCGTCGCAAGATCACGGAGCCATGCAAAACTCTGCAGATAGTTTTGAAAATCTTGGGACAAGTTTGGATCGGAAAAATTGCAACCTGACACGTTCAAACGCTCCTTGCGAAAGGAGAATTGGCCCTCGATAATCAGCCTTCCACGACCCTCATCGCCTGTCAGGGGGTCATCTGGAACCGTCAGCAATTTCAGGGGGTAACGACCGCGTAGGCGGAGAGCATGAAGCGGAGTCCGCCAGGTCAGCCGGTAGAACCGGTTGGCTAAACGTTCACCCAGCGACAATCCACCTTGCCCGTGCGCACGCACCAATCGCTTCCCAAACTCGATGCTGTCCCCGCTGTCCGGTGGACCCGTTTCGTCCTGCATTAGCCGCGAAGCCCGGCAATGTTCCCGGCATAGTGCGTTGCGCCGCCCTTAAAGGTTGCGGTTCCGGCAACCAGCACATCGGCACCCGCAGCGATCACCCGGGGCGCGGTCATGGCATCGACGCCGCCGTCAACTTCCAGCCAGATGTGCTTACCCGTCTTGTCGATCATTTTGCGGATCGCATCAATCTTGCGCAACTGGCTTTCGATAAAGCTCTGGCCACCAAAACCGGGGTTGACGCTCATCACCAGCACAAGATCGATCTCATCGATTATGTAATCTAGCATTTTGGCGGGCGTTGCCGGATTGAGCGACACACCCGCTTTTTTGCCCAGCCCCTTGATTCGCTGAATCGTGCGGTGGAGATGCGGCCCTGCCTCTTGGTGGACGGTGATCAAATCTGATCCAGCCTCGGCAAAAGCATCAAGCATGGGATCAACCGGCGCGATCATCAGATGGACGTCCATCATTTTGTTGGTGTGCGGGCGGAGAGCCTTGACGACCATCGGGCCAATCGTGATGTTGGGCACAAAATGCCCGTCCATGACATCAACGTGGACCCAGTCGGCACCGGCCGTATCAATCGCGCGCACCTCTTCGCCAAGGCGCGCAAAATCTGCCGAAAGGATCGAAGGCGCAATAAGGATGGGGCGAGTCATTGGCAAAAGGCCTTAACCCTCGTTTCCATCGGCTGCAAGCGGTGCAATGGCCGGTTCAGGCCCGGCGCAGCCTTGCGAAAAAGAATCCGTCGCGCCCGCCCCCCGGTTGCACGCGCACCCAGCCTCTTTTGTGGACTTTGACACCCGTCGGCATCGCGCTTTCGTTGATCGGATCTAGGCAAAGGCCAGCCCCGATTGCCCCGTCGACAATCTGTTCGCCTTCTTCAGGCTCCAGCGAGCAGGTGGCATAGACAATCTTGCCGCCCGGGCTAAGCCACTGCGACACGCGCGCGAGCATCCGTGCCTGCAAGTCAGACAGGTCGGCAATATCTCGCGGGCGGACCCTGTGAAGAACGTCGGGGTGGCGGGCGAAAATACCGGTCGCGCTGCACGGCGCGTCAAGCAGGATGGCCGCCACAGGAGCAGGCGGGGACCATTTCATTACGTCAGCTTCGACAAGATTTGCAGTAAGCCCAGTCCGCATGAGATTTTGGGACAGGCGATCCAACCGGCTAGCTTCACGCTCGACTGCGGTAACGGACCAGCCAGCGGCGGCAAGTTGCATCGTCTTGCCGCCCGGTGCCGCGCACAGATCAAGGGCAACTTGCCCGTTTCCTTGCCCCAGCAATTGTGCGGGAATGGCCGCCGCGATATTCTGGACCCACCAAGCACCTTCTTCAAACCCCGGCAGTTCGGTGATCTTGGTTTCGCGCGACACCCGGACATGGCCCGGAGCCAAACTTTCTCCACCCAACGTCTCAACCCAATGCGCGGTTGTGGCAGGATCTTTTAGCGTCAGATCGATGGGAGGTTGGGCAGCCAGTGCCGCACGCGCCGCGCCGACCATGCTATCGCCCCAAGCCTTTTGCCAGCGCATTTCAACCGCAGCTGGCAGCATGGGGGTTTCCCGAAGTTTGGCCCCTTGCCGCAACAGCGAACCAAATACACCGTGGACCAGCTTGCGTGGTCCGCCTTCGACAAGTGGCAAGGCAGTTGCAATGGCCGCGTGCGGGGGCGTGCCAAGGATCAATGCCTGAACCAGCGCGATCCGCAACACCATACGTGCTTTTACATCATCGGCCAGCCGTTGGCGGGTGGCGCTGTCGATCAGGTCATCAAGGTCAGGCAATCGGCGTAGCACTTCGGATGCAATCGCATGCGCCAAAGCGCGGTCGGCGGGATTGTCGATGCCGCGGGTTGCGACGTTCAAGGCATTTTCCAAGGGCTGACCGCGACGCAGTACCGCGTCAAGCAATTGCAACGCCGCGCGGCGGGCGGGTAGGCCGGGAGTATCAGTCATCTGATCGCCCTAGGGTAAGAGTGGCGGTCTAGCTATAGCCTCAATCAAACGCCACCTGTCCCTAAACGAGCATTGTATAGCGGTCCTCACCCGGTTTGCGGCACATCTGTTTGGCAACGCGGGTTTCGACGCCTTCAACGATAGCCACATCGGTGATGCTGAGGCAGCGCATGCCACTGGGATCGGAATTGAGCGCTGTGACAGTTGACGAGCCTGTGACGCCCGACCTGTTCGGGCTTTGCCAGATGGCGACGGCACCAACCGTTTCTTTCTTCACGACATCAGTCGTTGCCCCGGCCGCCTTTTCCTGTTCTTTTTCATTGAGCTGGCAAGCGATTTCACTCACCAGAATGCCGGCGAACTGGCTGGCGATCAGTGCGCCTGCGCCGCGCAAACCAGTCGCCTGACCTGCCACGCTGCCAAGAAGTCCTCCAACGAAGGAGCCTTTTCGCTTTTGTGATTTGCAGGGCGTTGCTGCTGCCGACGCCGACGCCTTTGTCTTTGATGGCTTCGCCAGATTGGTGGCCTTTGGGGCAGGCGTAACGTCAGCCGCTTTTGCGGCGGGCGGCTGAAGCGCGGCTATTGTCGTGGGGATAGGATAGCCTGCACAGCCTGTGTTGAAACAATAGCGGTCCTGCAAATAGCTGCGGTCCTGCTGAAACCGATTTTCCATAGCCCGATATTGCGCCAGATTTGGGCCATCGGGATCGGAATCGGCATGTTCTTTCATCATCTGCCGGTAAAAGTCCTGTTGGCTGCGGACAGGATATTGGGCATTGCCGCCGACTTTTTCGGTGTAGAGACTGGAAATCGCATTCTGATGCGCGATCATTTGGCGACGGAAGGGCAACATCACCGTCTGATAAAAGGCGTCGATCAAGTTGGTGCAGCGGTTGATGTCGATCACTTTGTCAAACGGGGTTGCCGATTTCTGGAAATCTTCACGGCATGCCGGATAATTTTCCGTCGACAGAACTGGGGTGGCCGGCAGCGACGGCAACGGTATCGTCGTTACCGCAGGTGGCGCATCGACCGTCCCGATATCGTGCGTTTGCGACGTTGCGACGGTGCCAAGCCCGGACGTAGCGAGCGACACTATCAAAATACCGCGAACTATCGATAACTTGCAGATCATCATTTTGCCTCCCCTTTGACCAACAGCCTGACATCTGGTGAACGGCTGGATAAGTGGATATGCCCCCGTTAACTCCATATTCCCTATCGCGTTTTCATATGATAGGCCATGTCCTATTGATAAAGGCGAAGACTCAAATCTGGATGGGCACAATATTGTGAAGGGTAGACCATTCAACTTTCTGGCTAAATCTTTGGCCTATTGTCTGCTTGTCGCCTTGTCGGCACAGGCCCGCCCGCAGACGACTGTTGATCCAGATAACCCGACATGCCCTGAAAAACCCAACTGGTCGGATAACAGGACGATGCAATTATCTGTCGTTAAGCGCGACGGGGTTAGCATTTTGCTTGCCGAAGGCGTTGTCGATTCCGAATTGCCGGACCGACTGCGCCAAATATTGAAAGCCAATCCCGCCGTTTCCGAAATCTGGCTGCGATCCCCCGGTGGTGACGCCCGTGCGGGCAATGCGGCTGGCCTTGTCATCCGCGAAGTGGGCGGTGCGATGGTGACACGTATTCCTGCTGGCTGGGCGTGCTTTAGCGCGTGTAATTTCATTTTCATGGGCGGTCGGGCACGGATCATCGAACCCGGCGGCTATTTCATCGTCCATATGTTCACAATGACCGGTGACCGCGATTCGATTGCCTATAGTGTTGAGAAAGGCACCGATTCGACGGCGGAACTGATCAGCGAGGTCGAACAGGACAGCGCATTGTTGGCCAGTGAGGACAATGATTTCCTGATCCGCACGGGCGTTTCGCGCAAATTGCTGACTGAAATTATGTACAAGCAAAAGGCAGTGGCAACAGACGGTACGGACAAATCAACCCGGCGTTGCCTGACCCTTGAAGAAGCATTGCGTTATAATGTTGCGAATGCGGAAGGATAGATGTTCATGGCAAACAAACGGCCCGCGCATATCAAACCGCCGGCCTATCTTTCTAAAAACCCGCCGGTGCCGCAGCCGCGCGCTGTCGCCCCGTCCAAGGATGATCCGCTTGGCCTCAACCCCGTCCGCTATGGCGATTGGGAGTTGAAGGGCATTGCCGTCGATTTTTAGGTCTCTGTCCGAAGCGGTCGTGTGAGTAGGTTTCGCACGATCCCGTCGATATCGGCATCACCTGAAAGCAAGGCGCAGACAGCTTCCGTCACCGGCATCTCAACACCAACTTTGGCCGCCGCCTCACGCAGTACCGGCGCAGTGTATGCGCCTTCGGCAACGGCATGGCTGGCGGAGATCAATTCCTTTGCGCTTTTCCCTTCGCCCAATCCCTTGCCAAGTGAGAAATTTCGTGAACTGGTCGACGAACAGGTCAGCACCAGATCGCCAAGCCCGGAAAGGCCCGATAGCGTTTCGGCTTGCGCCCCGCGCGCCAAGCCGAAGCGGACCATTTCGGCAAACCCGCGGGCGATCAGGGCTGCTCTTGCATTTTGCCCGAGGTTGCGACCGGCAACGACTCCGCAGGCAATGGCCAGGACATTCTTCACAGCGCCGCCAATTTCCGCACCGATAACGTCGTTCGAAATATAGGGGCGGAAATGGGGTCGTGCGATCCGCTCTGCCAGTGACCGCGCGAGTGCCGTATCTTCGCAGGCCAATGTCACCGCCGTCGGCAACCCGGCAGCAACCTCATGGGCAAAGGTTGGGCCAGAAAGTATGGCTATCGGTGCGTCCGGACACACCTGACGGGCCACTTCGGACATCAGCATTTTGGTTCCCGCTTCGATTCCTTTGGCGCACAATATCACGGGGCGATCGCCAATAGAGGCGCCCGACAGGGTGGACCGGAGATGTTGGGCCGGGGTCACGACCAGCAACACATTGCAGCCGCGTAGATCGGCCAGATCGCCAGTGGCCTCGATGTTTGTCGCAAGGCTTAGGCCCTTTAAGAACAGGTGGTTTTCGTGGTTGGCATTGACGCCTGAGACAACCTCTTGCTCACGCGCCCAGATCATTACTTCTTCGCCAGATGATGCAACGACTTGTGCCAGTGCCGTGCCCCATGCCCCGCCGCCGATAATGCCGACGCTCATGCCTTTACGCCCGCGCCGCGCGCCGCCTCGGCATGGGGATCAAGTGGCCATCGCGGCCTTGCAGGCACATCAAGGGAATCGAATAACCCGGCGGCAAAGCGTTCGGCACCGGCCCAGCCGATCATCGCTGCATTGTCTGTGCACAGCCACAATGGCGGTGCCACGAAGGGCAGGCCTGCTCTGTTGGCAAGCTCTTCAAGTGCCGTCCGGATCGACAGGTTTGCCGCAACGCCGCCCGCAACCACTAGTGCGGTGGCACCATCGGCTTGATCAATTGCGCGATTTGTCCGGTCGATCAGACAGTCGATGACCGCCTGTTGGAAGGATGCGGCAATATCTTCATTCCGGTAAAGCCCGGTGTCACGCGCGCGCATCACCGCACTCTTCAATCCGGCAAAGGAGAAATGAGGCTCAGCCGCGCGCAACAAGGGCCGGGGCAGGGGAACGGCATTTGCATGTCCAGACCTTGCCGCCAACTCAACGGCAGGGCCGCCGGGAAAGCCAAGACCGAGAAGTTTCGCCGTCTTGTCAAACGCTTCGCCCGCAGCATCGTCGATTGTCGTTGCCATCCGCTGATACTGGCCAACGCCCTTTACCAGCAGTAATTGGCAATGGCCGCCCGACACCAGCAGCAATAAATAGGGGAAGTGCAACAAAGGGTCGGAAAGGCGTGGGGATAGAGCATGACCCTCCAGATGGTTGACCGCGATCAAGGGCTTGTTCCCCGCATGGCACAATGCTTTGGCAGTCACTAACCCCACCATGACGCCGCCGATTAGCCCGGGACCAGCCGTTGCGGCCACCGCGTCTATATCGGCCAATGCGACGCCAGCGTCGGACAGTGCGACTTCAATCAAAGGGGCCAAAGCCTCTACGTGGGCGCGCGCGGCAATTTCGGGAACGACGCCGCCAAATGGCCGGTGCTCTGTCTCTTGCCCGGCCAGCCGGTGTGCAAGAACCTGCCGGTCGCTAGTGACCAGCGATGCCGCCGTTTCGTCGCAGCTTGATTCAATGCCTAGGATCAACGCCATAGCCCTTCCCTCTAAAGCCAAGCACGGCTAGCACAAGCGACACAATGTTACGGCCAACCAAACCTCTTCGTCTTGGTACACGCGCATCGCCACTTGCGCTGGCACAGGCGCATCTTGTGCGCGATGCGCTCTGCGCTGCCCATGACTGGCCAACCGGCCACATTGAAATCTGTCCTGTGATAGCCAGTGGAGACCGCATACTTGATCGACCTCTTTCCGAAGTCGGTGGCAAGGCGCTCTGGACGAAGGAGCTCGACCATTGGTTGCTGAGTGGCGACATTGATTTTGCCGTTCATTCGATGAAAGATGTGGAAACAATCCGCCCGCCAGAACTCTGTATCGCCGCCATGTTACCGCGCGGCGATGTGCGCGACCGGTTGTTGGGCGCACTGTCAATTGCTGCGTTGCCGGTTGGAGCCAAAGTAGGGACCAGCGCCCCGCGCCGCACAGCCCAGCTTCTCGCTTTGCGGCCCGACCTCAAGATTGTGCTGTTCAGGGGCAACGTGGCGACGCGGATGGATAAATTGGCAGCAGGTGTGGCCGATGCGACCCTATTGGCGGCGGCTGGCCTTGACCGTTTGGGGTTGGGGGGCACTGGGAATGCTGTGCCAGTAAACATCATGTTGCCTGCTCCCCAGCAAGGGGCGATAGGCATTGAGACGTTACACAACAATTGGGAAGTCAAAACTATTTTGGCAGCAATTGACCATGAAGAAACGCACCTATGCGTGGCAAGTGAACGCACGCTTCTGGCGGCTTTGAATGCGGATTGTCAATCGCCGGTCGCCGCCCTTGCGCAGATTGACAGGGGGCAAATTCATTTGCGCGGTGAGATTCTAAGTCTTGACGGCAGATATCGTGAGGTAGGGGATCTCCGGTTTGTGGCCGGTGATGAGAATGCGCCGCGCGCCCTTGCTCTTGCCTTATTGAGTGCCGCCGATCCGGTATTAAGGGCCTGTTTTAGGTGACGCCGCTTGTGATCGTGCGGCCTGAACCGGGCGCGGCCCTAACGGCATCACGCGCAAGATTGCTGGGGCTTGAGCCAAGCGTCTGTCCGCTTTTCGAGGCAAAGGCCTTGCCTTGGGCAAAACCAGATCCCGATCAATTTGACGCGCTTGTATTGACCAGCGCCAACACCGTCCGGCTTGGCGGCGCCGGGCTTTGGCTTTACCACCAAAAACCAGTGTTTGCCGTTGGTGAACGCACGGCCAGCGCGGCGCGCGATGCCGGGTTCGGGCATGTCACGGCGGGATCATCCGATGGACATGCGTTGATCGCCAGTGCGGTAGCGCGCGGTTGCAGAGGGTTTCTGCATCTGGCGGGGGCGGATTCACTGCCGCTCACACATCCTGGTGCGACGATTGCGGTCGTGCCGGTTTATGAAGCTACTGCGCTTGATCCGTTGCCGGATTTACTGACTGTGCTCGAACAAGCTGCTGTGGTGATGATCCATTCGCCGCGCGCAGGTCGGGCGATTGCGGCGCTGTGTAAAAAGCGGGATCATCTTCAGATCGTCGCCATCAGCCACGGGGCAGCAATTGCAGTGGGCACTGGCTGGCAAGATGTTCGCTACCCGCAATATCCGCGCGATGAGGCAATGCTGGAACTCGCAAGCCAGATGTGCAATTGCGAAGGCTAAGGTGAGACGTCGCAATGGATTATGATTTTGAAACACCCCCGCCCAAAAAGCCGGGAACGAACATGCTGCGCACCGCGTTCATTCTTGGCGGTATCGCGTTCTTGCTTGGTATCATGCTGATGGGTTGGGCCGTAACCCGGTGGGAACCGGCTCGCCGGCTTGTTATTGGCAGCCAGCCCGTCGCCGCCAATGATCCCGGAATGCAGCTTGATGAGGCGTCGGGTATCGCGCCGCCGCCGGTTGTCGCGCCGACGGTTCAACCTGGAGCCGCTGACAAAGTGGAACAGCTTGAGCAGCGGCTGGAAGAAATTGATCGCACTGCGGATGCAGCGTCTGGTAATGCGGGTCGGGCAGAAGCGCTGCTGGTCGCCTTTGCTGCGCGTCGTGCTGTGGACCGTGGTTTGGCACTTGGCTATCTGGAGGCGGCATTACAGCAACGTTTTGCAGGATCACAGCCGCGTGCAGTCGACGTCATCATCGCAGCGTCGCGGCGGCCGGTGACACTTGCCGCACTTAGTCAGGAATTGGCTGCATTGGGGCCAAAACTTACCGGCAGAGGCGCTGATGGCAATTGGTGGGACAGTTTTAAATCTGGCCTGTCAAACCTGGTTGTCGTGCGACAATCAGGGGCCCCATCCCCTGCGCTCACTGAGCGGTTGGCACGGGCTGAATTGCTGGTTGAAGCAGGGCGCGTCGACGCGGCATTGGCCGAAGTTTCGAGGTTTCCGGGTGCCAAGGCTGCCGAAAAATGGCTGGCCGACGCGCGCCGCTATGTTGAATCGCACCGTGCGCTCGACATATTGGAGGCGTCGGCGATAATGGCGACCAGCCAACCTGTCGAGCCTCAACCCTCTGCTGCAACACCGCCGATGACACCTGCCCTAGTGCCGCCGTTCTTGGGCGAGAGTCTGTAATGCTCTAAATCACTGGCGTCTTGTAATGGTGCCAGGCAAAAATTGCTGCCGCGCCGCGGTGGGGCCGCCATGCTTCGCCAATCTCGCGAACTTGTTTTTCTGCTGGCCGCTCTGCAAGCCCCATGATCCTGCCAACATCGATCTGCACAGCAAGGTCGCCTGCGGGCCAGATGTCGGGTCGTCCTTCGGCAAACAGCAGGTAGATTTCGGCTGACCAGCGGCCAATTCCTTTGACCTTGGTCAGTAGGGTGATCGCGTCTTCATCATCGGAGGGAAGGTCGTCGAGCGGCAATTCTCCATCCTTCACCAATTCCGCCAGACTGCGGGCATAGCCTTGTTTCTGGCGAGAAAGCCCGCAGGCACGCAGTGCATCAAAGTCAGAATTGATGATGACATGGGGGTCGCGCATGTCGCCCAAATTGGTTTCAAGCTTTTTCCAGACCGACGCCGCAGCCTGAAAACTTACCTGTTGGCCCACAATGGTGCGTAGTAATGTCTCATACCCCGGTTCGCGCACGCGCGGTTCGGGATAGCCCGCTTGTTTGATGGCTGTGGCAAAGCGCGGTTCTATACGGCTCAGCGCGTCAAGCCCTTCGCACAATTGTTCGGTGGTCAAACCCATACAGGAATCCTTGATTTCATCGGTGCGCCGCGACATAGCGCAGCGACTCATCTGCTAGAACAATTCCAAGGGGACACCAAATGCCAAAGCTGATCGTCGTGACGCGCGACGGAACCGAACATGAAGTCGATGGCCAAGCGGGTCTCTCGGTCATGGAAGTGATCCGTGACGCGGGTTTTGACGAACTGCTTGCCCTGTGCGGCGGATGCTGTTCCTGCGCGACCTGCCACATTCATGTCGATGCGGCGTTTGCCGGAACCGTCGCGCCAATGGGTGAGGATGAAAATGATCTACTCGACAGTTCCGATCACCGAAGCGAAGCGTCACGCCTGTCGTGTCAATTGCCCTTTACCGACGCGATGGACGGCCTGCGCGTAACCATTGCCGCAGAAGACTGACGTCGGCCTTATTGAGGATGCGTTAAGGCGCGTCTGCCACGCCCATTATTTGCTGAAACGCAATGTCGCGCTCGGCACATCTTTGGTGAGCGGCGTTGCCCGCCAACTCATAATCTTTCGGGTGCCGACCGGTTTTGCGCCCTCTTCATTATTTTGGCTGATGATTTCTGCGTCTGTGTTCAGTGTGAAGACACCGTCCAGTTTGCTCGATAGGTCATTTTGCATGCCATTCATGCCGGGTGGGCCATTTTTTGAGCCGTCGTTGGCAAAGCCGGGTGCTCTGACGCGGACGGTTTTCCCGTGTCGCAGTTCGACCATGAGGAACGGAAACAAGATTTCGGCATCAGAATTGAACGGATAAAGAAAGTTATGATCGAGAATGCCCGAAATTTCATAATCGATAATGAACTTTCCGTCGCCAACATAGGCAGCGGAACGGTATCCGGCCTCTTTGGTCAGGGCCTCGGCAATGGCAAGGCGTTTGCGTTCGGTATCTTCATCTTTCTTTGACTGCTTGGCCCCGTCCTTGACGTCCTGAATCAGGTCGGCTTTGCCGTCGTCTTGCTCTTCGTCGCTCGCGTCCTTCAATCCTTGCGACAATTCGTTGCCGGGATCTAGGGCGATGACCTCTCCTTTGTAGGTGAAGGTGAAGCTGCGGTCGGCATTGATGGTCAGGCCGGAGACAAATTTGCCTGGGGTAAGCAGGCATGCCGACAGGAATAATGGCGCAATGATCGCAAACGCCCAACGGCCAAATCTGTCCAGCATAATATTACCCCTTCGGTCGGGTGACCGCCGCATAAAGTGCAATCGCCGCCGCGTTTGAGACATTCAGGCTTTCAACCTGATCAGAGATTGGCAGTTTTGCCAGTATATCACAATGCGCCTCGGTATTCTGGCGCATCCCTTCGCCTTCAGCGCCAAGGACCAGCGCAATCTTGGTCGTCCCCATTGCCTGATCAAGCGTCTGGTTTGCCGCGCCGCTAAGGCCAACCCGCCAGAAACCGGCCTCACCAATTTCATCCAAGGCCCGCGCCAGATTGACAACGCGGACCCACGGAACAAGCTCCAGTGCGCCCGATGCAGCCCGTGCCACTGTGCCTGATTCAAGCGGCGAATGCCGGTCCTGTGTCACGATGCCCAGCGCATCGAACGCAGCGACGGAACGCAAAATTGCGCCGACATTGTGCGGGTCTGTCACCTGATCGAGCACCAGCAACGGGCGGTTATCATCCGCACCTTGCGCCAGCAAATCGCCCAGCCAGATGTCCTCCAGCGGATCGACTTCTGCAACCACACCCTGATGCGGCGCATCGCCAGGTACCATGCGGCCAAGGTCTGCAACTTCAGCAAAAACGACCGTCATATTTGGCGGAATATCAAGCGCACCAATCGCTTCCCGCGTGCCCCATATCTTGCGCACCGTGCGTTCTGGATTGGATAGGGCAGCCATTACGGGATGACGTCCCCAAAACCGGGGTCGACCGTCAGACGGCTTTGATGGGCGATGTCCTTTTTTCATCATCAGGCTCTTTGCGCAGATTGGCCGACATTGCTAGGGCCATGACCTGTTAGACCCATATTATACCGACCTGCGATGATCTTGACCCATGAGGACCGGCAATTTTCATAGGTCAGAATCATTCAGGTTGGTATTAGGAGAAGGCCGACTTTTGCGGAACAACACCCGGTCCTCGTCCTTAAAGCCGTAGCGCCAGATAATGGCGCTATAGACCAGTAGGATGCCCGGTATGCCCAGCGTAAGTTCCGCCCATTCTGGCCCGCGAATGGCCAACTGCCCGACGACGACGGCTGCGGCTGCGGCAATTGGCAGGGCTGGCCGCCAAATCGACACCGGTGCCTGCAACATGTGCGCGGCAAGCTTCGCCTTGATCAATGATGCACAGCCGAGCGAGATGGCCAGTGCCAGTGCCGGACCCGCCGCCTGATATAATTCAGGATAGCCGGCATTTTTGATCCCGATGACGAACCCAAAGCTAAGCCCGATTTGCATGCCAATCATCCCTAAGGAGATCATTAGATTACGGTGTCGGGCCAGATAGACGAGCGCAGCCTCACTCACCACGGCGACGGCAGCAACGACTTCTGCCAGAAGTAAGAGGGCCAGCGCGCCGCTCCCACCAACGAAATCACGGCCCGGTCCGATAAGACTCATCAAGGCTTCGCCAGGGATGCCAAGGGCCAATGCAACCCCGGCCTGCGCCGCGATGATCCAGAATCCAACCTGACTGATTTGCCGGGCAACAGCGGCTTTATCACCCTCGCCAAGTTTTCGCGTTATCGCTGGACCAAGCACTGGATCAAAGCTGGTTTTCAGCTTTTGTGGCAAGGAGGCAATCTGCTGTGCAACCCAATAGATCCCGACCGTCGCTGGCGACACAAACAGCCCCAGAATGATAAGATCAATCCGCCGTGATCCCCATTCAATCGCATCAGCGGCGGCGAGAGGTACATTGTGACGGGCCAGCGCGTAAAGCTCTGCCCCGCGCGGCGTCCAATTCCTTGGCAGGCCGTAACTGATCAGGAATGGAATGATTGATGCGATCAGCGCCGCCCCCATCGACAAGGCATAAGCCACCAGCAAACCGTCGCGCGGCAAGCTCCACCAAAGGGCAACAGCGGCAATACTGATCGTCCAAGGTTCGATGATCGCCCGCGCACGCACCGACGCCACGACATTAAACCTGTAGGCAAGCGCGGCCAGCATGATATCTGACAGCGCCAATGCCGGAATGGCCAGCGGCAAGAGATAATCGAGCGGATTGATCTGACTGTTTGGAAACATGACCTGCGGGATAAGCATCAGGCCTATGGTTGGAATCAATGTGGCCCCAACAACAACCAAGATGGCATCCCATGCTCCGTTTTCCTTGCCTATACCGTTCATATGGAGGGCGAGGCCGCGCTTGAGCCCTAGCGTTGATAATTGGGCCGCAAATTCGACGACGACAATCGCATAGGCCAAGCGTCCCAACGCCTCGGCACCGTAAAATTGGCTGCCAATGATCAGAAACGGAATGCGGGCGATCAGCCGGGCAAAAAAACCGGCAACGTTAGTTCGTCCGCCCTTGGCAAGGGCTTCGATGTCGTTGTCAGGGCGATCAGGCGGTGCCTTCAATGTGCAGCGCCCCAGCTTGGCCCTGTGCCAATCTCAACCCCAAGTGGCACATCGAGTTTGACCAAAGGTTCAGCCGCATCCGCCATCACCTGTGCTATGACGGCGCGGGCCGCATCAACATCCCCCTTTGGAAGTTCGAACACCAATTCATCATGCACCTGCAACAGCATCCGGACATTTGGCAATCCGGCCTCTGCCAATGCTGGAAGCATCCGGACCATGGCGCGCTTGATGATGTCGGCACTTGTGCCTTGGATCGGCGCGTTGATCGCCGCGCGCTCGCTGCCCGCCCGTTCGGTCTGATTGGCTGACGTAATCCGCGTGAAATGGGTTTTGCGCCCGAACAATGTTTTGGTAAATCCGGTTTCTTTCGCTTCTGACAATGTGGTTGCGATATAATTGCCGATGCCAGGAAAACGTTCAAAATAACGGTCAATCATCGCCTGTGCTTCGTCGGACGAAATGCCAAGCCGCCCGGCCAGTCCCCAACGCGAAATGCCGTAAAGCAAGGAGAAATTGATCGTTTTCGCGCGCGCCCGTGTGTCACGGTTGACCTCACCGAACAATTCCTTGGCGGTCAGTGCATGGATATCCTCGCCCGCAGCAAAGGCAGCCTTAAGCGCCGGGACGTCCGCCATATGCGCGGCCAACCGCAATTCGATCTGGCTATAGTCGGCCGACATCAGCACATTGCCCGGTTCAGCGACAAACGCCTCGCGGATGCGTCGGCCGATTTCGGTGCGGATCGGGATATTCTGTAGATTGGGATCGTTTGAGGAAAGCCGTCCGGTCTGCGCGCCCGACAGCGAATAGCTGGTATGAACACGCCCCGTCAGAGGGTTGATCTGTTCCTGGAGCGAATCCGTATAGGTTGATTTAAGTTTCGACAATTGCCGCCACTCAAGCACTTTTGAGGCAATCGGAACCCCGTCTCCCGCCAAACGTTCGAGCACTGTCACATCGGTCGAATAATCGCCAGATTTACCCTTCTTACCGCCCTTCAGCCCCATCTGGCCGAACAGGATTTCGCCCAATTGCTTCGGGCTACCCACGGCAAAAGGCTGCCCCGCAAGGGCATGGATTTCGATTTCCAGTGCAGCAATGCCTTGGGCAAATTCGGCGGACATCCGGGCCAGTTCCGCCCGGTCAACCTTGATGCCTTCGCGCTCCATATGCGCAAGAACCGGAATGAGGGGCCTGTCGACCCGTTCATAAACACGGGTAACGCTGTCTGCGGACAGCCGCGGCTTGAAAAGGTGCCACAGCCGTAGCGTGACATCGGCATCCTCCGCCGCATAGCGTGTCGCGTCGACCAATTGCACCTGATTGAAACTCAACTGGTTCTTGCCAGAGCCGCAGACATCTTTGAACGAGATACAGCTATGGTCAAGATAGAGCAAAGCCAGTTCATCCATGCCGTGGTTATGGCGACCGGCATCGAGGTTGAAACTCATCACCATCGTATCGTCAATCGGCGCAACCGCCAGCCCGACGCGGGCAAGCACATTCAGGTCATATTTGATATTGTGGCCCACCTTCATCACCGCCGGATCGGCCAGCAAAGGCCCTAACCGCGCGACGGCTTCGGCAAGTGGGATTTGCGGCGCTTTCTCGGCGAACATGTCACTGCTGCCGTGCGCTAGCGGGATATAACACGCGCGGCCCGGCGCAACGGCAATGCTGATCCCAACCAAGCCGGATGCGATAGAATCCAGCGCGTCGGTTTCGGTATCAACCGCGATCACTCCCGCCGTTTTTGCTTCGACAATCCAGCGATCAAGCGCCTCAACGGTCTGCACACAGGCATATGCATCGCGGTCATAGGGCATTTGGGCTGGTCGTGGTGCAGGTGGCTTGGCCGGAACATGGGCAGCCTGATTGATCATCTTCATTGTGCTATGATCAGCAGACGTTGACCCGCCGACCCGCGCCAACAGCGACTTAAACCCGTGATGTTCAAGAAATTCGCGCAAAGGCGGCTCGGGAATATCCTTGAGCAGGAGCCCGTCAAGAGGTTCGGGCAGGTCTGCATCCGCCTTGAGCGTCACCAGCACGCGGGACAGCCGCGCCTGATCAGCAAAGGCGATAAGATTGTCACGCATCTTTGACGGCTTCATCGCCTCAGCACCCGCCAATACAGCGTCAAGTGAGCCATGTTCCTGCATCAGTTTGGCCGCCGTTTTAGGCCCGATGCCGGGAACACCGGGAACATTGTCCGCGCTATCACCCATCAGAGCGAGCACATCTCCCAGAAGCTCTGGCCCGACACCGAATTTCTCGACCACAGCCTCTGGCCCGAGCCGTACATTTTTCATCGTGTCGAGCATGTCGAGGCTGGGCTGAATCAACTGCATCAAATCCTTATCGGACGAAACAATTGTGACCTTCCACCCCTCTCGCAGCGCAGCGACTGCATAAGAGGCGATGATATCGTCCGCCTCCAGCCCCTTTTCCTCTATGCACGGCAGAGAAAAAGCGCGGGTGGCATCGCGGATCATTGGAAATTGGGGAACAAGGTCTTCGGGTGCGGGCGGACGGTGCGCCTTGTAAGCCGGATAAATATCGTTCCGGAATGATTTGCCAGACGCATCTAGGATGACGGCCATGTGCGTCGGCCCGTCCGCCTTATGCAACGCGTCGGCCAGTTTCCACAGCATCGTCGTATAGCCGTAAACCGCGCCAACCGGCTCCCCCCGGATATTGGTGAGCGGCGGCAGACGGTGATAGGCACGAAAAATATAGCCTGAGCCGTCGATCAGATAAAGGTGGTTCTGTGTCATTGGCTGCGTATCCTAGGGCAAGTTTTTGCCTTCGCCTAGAACTTCCGGCTGATCCAATCACCGCATTTTTCAACCGCGATACCAAGCAAATCCGGTCGCTCGATATAATAATGATCGGCACCCTCTATGGAGCAAAATTCCTTGTCCGCATGCCCAACCGCATCGAACAGGCGCTGGGCATGGCTGGGTGTGCACGCAAGATCGGCACTGTTACTGATCACCAGCACCGGGCAGGAAATGCGCGCCGCATTGCCAAGTCCAGTCGCATTGGTATCGTCATAACTCCACTGCGACAGCCATGACCGGAGTGTCGAAAAGCGCGCAAGCCCAACCGGCCCGTCATTGGCAATGCGCGGATCTCCCAGATAACATTCAAAGGACCGTCGGTCTGACGGGTCTTGCTCCGGATCGGTCCAGCGGACGTCGGCCATTGTTCCGTGCGTTACAAAGGCCCGCTCCTCCCCGGGGCCAGTCCGGGCCAGTTCAGCCTTCACCCACGCTGTAATCCGGCGGTTGCGGACAATCTGTGTCACGCGGAATTGCGCCACGAATTCCGCGCTATAAGGAGGCTGATGGGGATTGGCCGGATCATAGATATTGAGTGCCGGATCGCGATCAAAGGGCCGCGCTTCATTGGCAATCGACGGGTCCAGCCATTCGGTCAGCGTCACCGCCCGGCTGATATGGGCAGCGAGTAACATAATCCCGGCGACCTTTGGCAGGCCGAGTGCCGCGACATCAAACGGGTCGCCAGCCGGTGTCTGCGTGATTGTCGGCCGCTCCGCCTGATCCTGATAGAAAAGTGACATGGATCCGCCGCCGGACCATCCACCAAGAATAATCTCTTCATATCCCCAGCGGGCCCGCGCATCTTTGATCGCCGCGCCAAGATCGGCAATGCACTTTTCCATGATGAGTGCTGTGTCATTGCCTCGGTATCGCGGGTTCACATAAAGAACATGATGCCCCGCACGCGCCAAAGCCGACACCAAGGGAAGGTAAGCACCGCCGCCAATCGGATGGGTGAACACGATCGCGCGGCTGGACGCGCTGTCGTTAGGCGCGATCCGCATACATTCAACGACCACCATTTCTCCAGTGCCACCATAAACATCCTTAAACGCAGATTTTTCGCGGTGAAGCACGAGATAGGGCGTGCGTGAAATTTCCATTGTCACTATCCTTGATCGTCTGCCACATAGGTCGCCATTCGGACCGCGAAAGGCAAGCAATGATCAAACCCACCGGCGTGCACCACATTGCCGTGATGACTGCGGATATCAAGACACAGATTGCGTTCTTCACCGATGTGCTAGGTTGCAAACTTTCGGCCATATTCGACATGCACGGCGTGCCAGGGGCTTTCCATGCTTTCGTGCATTTGAATGATCATTGTTATTTCTCGTTCGTCCAGATGGACGGGGTGGCAGACATCCCGGTAAAATTGGGCGTCACCCACGCAGGCACAGGTGCAGGCAAGGCGGCCCGCGGCGTGGTGCAGCACATCGCGTTCAGCGTTGCGACCGATGCAGACCTGCTTGCCATGCGCGACCGCATCCGCTCCAAGGGCGTCAACGTGATGGGCCCGATTGACCACGGCATGTGCAAATCAATCTATTTTGCGGGGCCGGAGCAGCTCACACTCGAAATTGCGACTTCGGCTATGGAAGTCGACCAAAACCTTTGGATAGACTCCAGCGTCCTCAACCGCGTTGGCATCAGCGTCGATGAAGCCGCGCGCTTCAAAGCACCAGACGCTTATGGGGGCGAAGGCGGAGCCGTGCTGCAACCGCCGATCGACCCTACGAAGCCACATCAGGCCTATCCCCCCGAAATGTATAAGGCGATCATGGCAATGCCCGATGATGTGCTAGCGAAAATGATATCATATAGCGCACCGCCGGTAGGGGATTAGGTTTTTAGCCGGTGATAAGCCCGCTTAACGCGCTGCTGACTTTGCCCTGATCGGCCCGGCGGCCTGCGCGTTTTGGCCCGTGTGGTTTGCAGCAATGGCCGCTGCCACGGCCTGCATCAATCGTTGGCGGGATGGCACGCCAAGTGAGGTGCGCGAAATCATGACGACCACTGCATAGGATGCGCCGTCTGGCGCAGTCATGATTCCGACATCATTATACCCTGCTGTCGTTCCCTTCAAATCCTGTCCAGTTCCGGTTTTGTGAACAAAATCCCAACCGACCGGAACCCCGGCGCGCAGTCGAGCCTTCCCTGTTTCAGAAGCGGCCATGATCGAGAGCAAGGTTCGGGTCGAATCGGCGGATAACAAATCACCGCGCTTCAAACGGACAAGTGCGCGACCAACGGCAGCGGGCGTTGCGCCATCGACCGGGTCGGCAAGATAAGCATCAAAGGCAGTCCGGCGCACATCTAGGGCCAATGCAGCCCGGGCGTTCTGAAATGTGCGCGCAAAGCGATATTCTTCTTTCCACTTCAATCCAGCGGTTCCCGATTGCAGCAGTTTTTCACCCGGTCCGAACCGGATTGCGCCCAGCCCTTTGGCAGAAATGATCCGTCGCACCCCGTCCGGCCCGCCGACACGCCGCATCAGCGCGTCGTTCGCCGTATTATCGCTTTGCGCCATTGCCCGAGTCAACAGATCGGAAATTGTCGTTTTATAGCCATTGGCATCTATCAACTTGGCGATCGGCTGATGAAATAAGGTCAGATCATCGCTGGTAAGTTTGATCTTGTCATTCAAGCGGAGCCGGCCAGCGTCTATGGCGTCAAAAACTGCAATCGCGACCCAAAGTTTCGACACGCTTTGTTGCGGCATCAATTCTCCGCCGCGGTGATCGATCGCCCAGCCGCCTTTGTCAGCCACGACGGAAATGCCAACCTTGCCATCAAATCCGGCCCAGAGCGATTTGATCGATTGGATCAAGGCCGCTGGGGCTTCTGATCTACGCGTTGCTAAATTAGGTGTCGGGGGCGCCAGCTGGATCGTCACACTTCTGTGGGCAATTACCGTTGGTGCCGGGGTGATCGGTTTTGTCTGCGCGGCTGGCACACAGGCGGCAATCACAATGCCAGTAAACACGACAGACAATTTGTGTTGGCGTAACAAGCGGTTGACGAAAGACACGAGCGACCCTTTGTCCATTTTGGATGATGTTAGCACTAACCAATGACCAAAGTGTAAAAAGGGGCTTTGCGGTGAATGATTCCGTAACGGCGACGAAGCGAGGCTTGCCGCCAAGGCCTGCCGGTGCTTTGGTGGTGCGTTAGAGGAGAAGCTATGTCGGGATTTGATGAATGGCGTGCGCGTTCGCCATATTACGATGAAACGCACGAGGCTTTGGCACAGTCAGTGCGACGTTTTGTCGAGCGCGAAGTGGCACCGTTTATCGATCAGTGGGAAGTAGACGGCGAACTTCCCCGCGCGCTCCACAAAAAGGCTGCGGAGGCCGGCATCCTCGGCTTACGCTACCCGGAGGAATTTGGCGGACATAGCGCCGGGTTCGACATTTTCCACGGACTGACCCAAACTGAAGAATTGAGCCGCGTGGGCGCTGGCGGACTCGGCGCGTCGTTGATGACCCACGGGATCGGCCTGCCGCCCATTCTTGCCACCGGATCGGAGACATTGAAGCGCCGGATCGCGCCGGGGGTACTATCCGGCGATAAGATCATCGCGCTTGGCATTACCGAGCCGTCGGGCGGATCAGATGTTGCCAATTTGAAAACCCGTGCGGTGCGCGACGGCGATCATTACATCGTCAACGGGTCGAAAATGTTCATCACATCTGGGATGCGCGCCGATTATCTGACCTGCGCGGTAAGGACGGGGGAAGCAGGCGCTGGAGGCGTTTCGCTGTTGCTGATCGAAATGGACACGCCCGGCGTGTCACGGACGCGGCTCGACAAAATGGGATGGCGCTGTTCAGACACGGCGGCACTCTATTTCGAGGATGTCCGGGTTCCGGTCGAAAATCTGATCGGTCCTGAAAATGCCGGCTTCATCGGCATCATGCGCAATTTCAACAGCGAGCGGCTGGGCATGGCGATGGGGTGCTGCGCTTTCGCCCGGGTCTGCCTCGACGAAGCAGTCACCTGGGCGCAACAGCGCGAGACATTTGGCAAGACGCTGGTCAAACATCAGTCGATCCGCATCAAGCTTGCCGATATGGCGCGGCAGGTTTGGGCAACGCAAGCATGGGTCGATCTTTGCGCATGGCAGGTTAAAGAAGGTCGCGAAATGCCAGCTGACTTTGCAATGTTGAAGGTCCAAGCCACCCGGATGCTGGAGGCCGTTGCGCGAGACGCCGCGCAAATACTTGGCGGGGCAAGCTATATCACCGGATCAAAGATCGAGCGTATTTACCGCGAAGTCCGCGTCAACGCGATTGGTGGCGGATCAGAAGAAATCATGCTCGATCTGGCGGGGCGGCAGCTATTTGGCGGGCGTTAGAGCCACCCGCCATATCCGGTTGCCCGAATCGTCCGCCACCAACAGCGCGCCCTGACTATCGATTATGACGCCCGCCGGCCGGCCCTGCGCATCACCTTTTTTGTTGAGGAAACCACTCAGCACATCGACCGGCTTTCCTTCGGCAAATCCGCGATCATTGAACGGCACAAAAATCACCTTGTAACCCGACGGCGGAGAGCGGTTCCACGATCCATGCTGCCCGATAAACGCGCCATTAGTGAAACCCGCACCCAGTTTAGCCTTGTCTCCAAAGGCAAGGCCAAGCGACGCTGTGTGCGGCCCCAGCGCATAATCTGGCCTTTTGCTATATTGCTGCCTGGCCATACGGGTCGGCTTAACCCGCGAGTCTATATAACCGCCCCAATAGAACCAGGGCCAACCGTGGAAAGTGCCGATATCTACCCAAGTCAGATAGTCGGGCGGACTATCACTGCCCAATTGGTCACGTTCATTTACAACGGTCCACAGGTAACCGGTCTTGGGTTCAAACGCGAGGCCATTGGGATTTCTAAGGCCGGTTGCATAAAGCCTGAAACTCTTCGTCTTTGGAAAGACTTCCCAGATCGCGGCGCGGTTTACTTCCTTATCAAGGCCGCCCTCGGCAATGTTGCTATTCGATCCTACCGTCACATAAAGCGATTGACCATCGGCAGATGCAATCACGTTACGAGTCCAATGATTATTGGGCGCTCCTGCCGGGAGCGTCACGATTTTTTCGCCCTTGCCCAAAATTTTCGTGTCGCCGGCTTTATAGGGAAAGGCGATCAGGGCGTCGGTATTAGCAATATAAAGTGTATCGCCAACCAAGTGCATACCGAACGGAGAATTGAGACCATTTTCCGCAGTCAGCAAGGCGAACCGAGCATCGGCCTTGCCGTCCTTGTCACTGTCACGAAGCAACGTGATACGGTTTGCAGACAGAGTAGAGCCATTGGCTTTGCTCATCAGGCGACGGGCAAACCAATCAAGCAACCCTCGATTGTCGCGGGACGGCTGCGTCGTTTCAGCGACCAGAACGTCGCCGTTGGGCAAAAGGTGCATCCAGCGAGGGTGATCCAGATCAACCGCAAAGGCGTTGACACTTAACCCCGCCGCCGCAACCGGCTTATCACCCCCATGCCATCTGACGACTTTCGCAATGTTGATCGTCGGAAACATTTCCGGACGCACCTCGGTCAGCTTTGGTATCTTACCTTGAACCGCAGATATGTCGACGCGCGCCTTATCGGGTGTCGACAAATACCAGAAACCGCCCGCCGCACCAGCAACGAGCAAGAGCGAAATTATTTTAGCGTGTGATTGCCACTTCATGGCTTAAATCCCGTCTGGTTCACTGACCTAGGCGATATAAGGCAGATTTCTGGGTGAGCAAGACTGTTCGGGGCACGAGGATTCAAAGTGTTCCCGAAGAAGGGTTGAACAGAAGATCTCGAATAGCCATGCTAGCACCCCGTACCGAGGACCGCACCCAAAATGCTTGGTTTGCACTTTCGTTCAGCGGGCGCGGGTAGCTGGCTTTGACCTTGGCCCATGATCGCCCCGCCCATTGCACCGCCCATCATCCACATCGTGTGTGAGCGAAAACGGACCCGCGCTGTCCAGTCAGGGTTCCACGCCGTGGCCGGATTGACAGGGCGGGGCGGGAAAGAAAAATTGACTTCAGGACCATAAGCATAAAGATTGCCCATCATGAAATCGGGCGCAGCAGCCTTCACTTCAGCGGGGACGGTGCAGCTGGTCTGACTTGGCGGCATCACGATTTTTTCACCGATCAGTCTCTGGACGACGGCGGGCGCAATCCAATCCCACAGGCCGCCGCCAAATTCGCGCGCCGACGCCGATGACCACCAGACCATGTCCTTGGGCGCGCCCCCGCTGCCGTCCATCTTCGCGCCCATCACCCACGCGTGATAGCCCGTCGCGCCCGCCACCACATTCCAGCTAAGGCCCGTAGCACCGCCCGGCATCGCCGTGGTATTGGCGGACAGGCCCGGCATATAATCCTGCGTAAGTGCGAATTTGACTTCGGGCGCATAATTGGCAGAAATCCGGTGTTCACCGATCAACGAGGCATTGGCAGGCGGAGGCTTGGCCGATTTCTTGTTGGGCCATTCGCCATAGGTTTTGCTGTTGGCGACAGTCGGGCCGTGATCGGGCGCGATACGCGTCGAATAAAAATTGGGCGGCAATTGGCCAGAGGTGATCTTGGCAAAATCGATGATGACCGGCTGGCCCTTGGGGGCCTTTGCGCCGCAGCCCCAAAACAGCAGCAGGCGGCCTTTGGGGCGTTGAAAATCGGCAGGCCCCTCCACCGCACTTCCCGGTTCAGGGGTGAGTAGGGGAACAAATTTACCGAGCTTGGCCGGTGCGGAGAAGAAATGGTCAGCTTTCGGAGGGCCCTTTTGCGATGCCAATGACGATCCGAGCCGAAGGTGCAGCTCACGCGCAACCTTGTCACCGCCACCAAACATCATTGAGGCGGTTCCGCCTATTCCTCCGCCCATGGCCGCGAGCCCGGTTTGGGTGCCAACATCCATTACGTAGCGCGCCTTGGGCGGCGTGGTAACCTGAGCGGTTTGTGCGTCGCCGATACTCGACACGGTGATGCCAACGCCCAAGCCGACGACCGTTGCAACGAGAAAATATGGTTTCATAGCGCCCCCTGAACACAGAATGGCTGTCAGACCGACTCACTTCGGCCCGTCAGCATTCAACACCCGATTGGCAGCCTCCGTCTATAGCGAATTTGACGCGGCATCCCCGGGGGCATGCAAGCGCAAACGGGTTGCGCGGCGCACATCGCCTTGGGTAACTTCGATCCGCCAGCCGCTGGTATGATCCATGATTTCACCAATCTGAGGAACATGGCCCGCCAAAACAAAAGCAAGGCCGCCCAGCGTATCGACATCTTCGTCAATTTCGGCCAGTCGCGGATCGATTTCACGGGCAACATCATCAAGTTCGGCGCGGGCATCAACATCCCAAACGCCGCTACCCAATGGGATCAACATAGCGACTGGCTCATCATCATGTTCGTCTTCAATATCGCCGACGATTTCTTCAACCAAATCCTCGATCGTCACCAGTCCTTCAGTGCCGGAATATTCGTCGATCACAATGGCAAGATGGGTCCGGCTGGCGCGCATATCGGCAAGCAGATCAAGCACACCCATTGACGGTGGCACATAACGCGGCTCTCGGATCAGCCCGGCAATGGTTGCGGGCCGGGCTTTGCCGGTTGCAAGAATTTCAAACGCGTCTTTGATATGAACCATGCCGACAACTTCATCTAGGCTTTCGCGGTATACGGGCAAACGACTATGTTCGGCATCGGCAAACGCGGTGACAAGATCGTTGAACGTAATCGTTTCGGGAACGGCAATGATATCACCGCGCTGGACGGCAACATCGCCCACCGTCCGTTCTCCAAAGTGGAGCAGGTTGCGTAACATTTGCCGTTCCACGGGGGATAGATCGCCGTCGCTAGGCGTTTCGCCTTCTTCGTCGGCTTCGTCAGCTTCGTCGATTGCGTCTTCGATCTGGTCGCGCAAGCTTGCGTCGCGGTCCCCGAAAATCATGGCTTTCAGGCCATCAAGCCATCGGCCGCCGATATTCTTGTCATCAGGCATAATGGTGTTTTTCAGTCTCCATAAGGGTCAGCAAGGCCCAATGCGGCCATCGCACCCCGTTCCAATGCCTCCATCGCTTCGGCATCTTGATCCGTCATATGATCATAGCCTAGCAAATGTAACATGCCGTGCACAATGAGGTGCGTCGCGTGATCGGATATGGTGAGATTTTTTTCATCAGCCTCACGTTCGCAGACGTTTTGAGCAAGAACGATATCACCAAGCAGGATTTCTCCTTCTTCACTGCCATCGTAGACCGCAAGCAGATGCGGCGAGATCATAGGAAACGACAGGACGTTGGTCGGCTTGTCTTGATTGCGGTAGTCTCTGTTGAGCGATTGCACCACTTCGTCGCTGGTCAAGCGGACGGCAACCTCCACGGTTGCAGGCGATAATAGCAAAAAGCCGTATGCTGTCTGGTTAATGGCGGCCAGAACAGCGTCTTGAGTAAGGCGCTGCCAGTCGGCGTGATCAGGCCAGCCTTCGATGATTGTTGCGGTTTCCAGCATGATGTGACGGTGCCGGACGTCAGCCAAGAATGCAAGTTGGCAGCAGGATTCAGCAAAAAGGCCCACGGTGAACCGCGGGCCTTTCTGTCATTCAAATGCCCGGTGGGCGTGAAATCAGGTCCAGTCGCCTTTCATGCGATTGAAAACAGCCATTGCGATAATGGTAGCTGAATTCCCCGCTGCCAAAAGACCAAAATTGGAGGCAATGCTCCCCAATTGTTCGCCAATGGCCGGCACGTTTCCTAGCGCCACTGCAATG
Source organism: Sphingomonadales bacterium (assembly GCA_031409315.1). Classification (GTDB taxonomy): domain Bacteria; phylum Pseudomonadota; class Alphaproteobacteria; order Sphingomonadales; family Sphingomonadaceae; genus Aquisediminimonas. The sequence continues at coordinate 26,519 of JANNWX010000203.1, forward strand.
ACAGGCAACGCAACAGCCGCCAGAATCATCCTTTGGGTCGCATCTGCAGCAACTGCAACACCGGCAATAATCCCCAGAATGACCAGTGCAGCACCAACATCAATGTTTGGAATAGCAACAAATGCGGCAACAACTGCCAATAGCGTGCCAACAGCACGCACGGCGGCATAGACTTTATCCATAAGTAGACCCCTCTCCTATTTGGCCTTTTCGGCCGGGAGAACTCTGCCTCCCGCAGAAGAGTCTACATAGTTAAGAAGGAATTACAACGGCTTGATTTTTGGCTTATTTTGGCGATTCTTGGCATTTACGTTTTGATTCAATACTTTATTTTCGCCCGTGCTTAAAAATCCGTCGCTTGCGGACTTCGACAATCCCGCCTAGTTTCCATGCCAAGTACTGTGCGGGCTTTCCCCGTGCAGAGAATATAAGAGTATTGTGGGACATGGTGGACAATTCCGCCTCATCGCCGCCCGTTGCCGCCCATATTAGGACGGCGGGGGTCGCCCAAATGCCGAACCGGAATCCCCGGTTTGCGGGCCAATATCCGCCGCGCCGGACATTTGCGGCGCTAGACCTTGGCACCAACAATTGTCGATTGCTGATTGCGAGGCCGGACGGCGACCGGTTTGTCGTCGTTGACGCATTCTCGCGGATCGTTCGTTTGGGGGAAGGGCTGGCCACAACCGGACGGTTGAGCGAAAAAGCCATCGACCGGGCGCTTGCAGCCTTGTCCATTTGCGCCGAAAAGCTGATGCGCCGCAACGTGACCGTCGCGCGCTCAGTTGCGACCGAGGCCTGTCGGCGCGCCGACAATGGTGACGCCTTCGTGTCGCGCGTCTACCGCGAAACTGGCATAAAACTGGATGTTATCATCCCGCAAGAGGAAGCACGGCTTGCAGTGCTTGGGTGCCATACCGTGCTTGAGGCTGGGGACGGTATCGCCCTGATTTTCGATATTGGAGGCGGATCAACCGAATTGGTGCTGGTTGATACATCGGCAGGTCACCCGCGCACGATCGATTGGCTTAGTGTTCCATGGGGTGTGGTTTCATTGAGCGAAGCCGAGCCCCACGATCACGATGATCCGGCGATCCGCGCCAAGGGATATGCACGCATGGTTGCACGGGTCGAAACAAGCTTTGCGGCCTTTGTCGCCCGCATGCCAACGCCCGATGACAAGCCACTGCGCTTGTTGGGGACATCGGGCACCGTCACGACGCTCGCCAGTGTGCACCTTGGGCTACCAACCTATGATCGGCGACAGATTGATGGTCTGCATGTGCCGGTTAAGGCGATGCGCGACATTAGCGCCAAACTCGCCTCGTTATCGCTACAAGATCGGGCGGCGCTGCCCTGTATTGGAATCGAGCGGGCCGATCTTGTGGTGGCAGGCTGCGCTATATTGGAGGCGATCCTCAACGTCTGGCCTGCGCCGCGGGTCGGCATTGCTGATCGTGGTATTCGTGAGGGCATTTTGCGTCAGTTAATGGCGACGGGAGCGCGACCATGAAATCGCCGACAGCCGGACATACACGAGTGAAAACCGCAAAGGGGCGCAAGGTGGGGTCGACCCGCTGGCTCGAACGACAGTTGAATGACCCATATGTCAAACGCGCGCGCGCCGATGGCTATCGCAGCCGTGCGGCCTATAAACTCATCGAACTTGATGCTCGGTTTGGTTTTCTAAAGGGCGTCAGACGGGTGGTTGATCTTGGCATAACACCGGGGGGATGGTCGCAAGTCGTGCGGCGGCAATGCCCAAAGGCGATCGTCGCTGGGATTGATCTTCTCCCCTGTGATCCGATTGACGGGGTGAAAATTGTCCAGATGGATTTCATGGATGATGCCGCGCCCGCTTGGCTGGAAGAGGCGTTGGAGGGACCAGCCGATGTCGTCCTATCCGACATGGCAGCAAATACCGTCGGCCATCCGCAAACCGATCATCTGCGCACGATGGCGCTTGTCGAAACCGGAATGGCCTTTGCCTGCACAATACTTCGCCCCGGTGGTGCCTATGTCGCCAAAGTGCTGGCTGGAGGGGCGGACAATGAACTGGTCTCAGCACTCAAGCGTAATTTCACGACAGTCAAACATGCCAAACCGCCCGCCAGCCGCAAGGATTCATCCGAATGGTATGTGGTGGCGCAAGGGTTCAAGGGCGCGGTTAGCAACCCGTCAGACTAAGGGCGGGTCAGTGCGATGCCCTGCTTCGCTTGTCCGTTCAGGGTGCAGGAAATTCATAAAGCGCAATCAGGTGGCCATCGGCGTCGATCAGTCCGAATTCGGTCCCATTCGGGGCGAGGCTGTGGTTTGGCAAGACCTTATACCCACCCGTGATCAGGCGTTTGCGGATTTCGGCCAAACGTCCGTTGGCATTTACCAATATCGCCGACGTCCGCAAGCCAGCCCGGCCGCGCTGCGGCGGCATCGTCTTGACCTCGATCAGTGACAAGACCCTTTCGGCCTTATCGGTATCAAGCGTCGCATGATGGACTATCGTCCCTACAGGGATGTTGAAAATGGTAAAAACATATGACTCAGGCGCATCCTGATTGAGCCTACCAACCCGCAGGCCAAGAATATCCCGGTAAAGCGCCAGCGCGCGGTCCATATTGCGCACCATCAAGGTCGGGCGGCGGATGGTAACGCCGGTATAGACAGGCAGTGGCGATAGGGATTGTTGTGTCGCACTTGGTGACGGCGACTGGGCAACCGCAACCCTGCCCATCAATGCCAAACCAAGCGGAATGGCGCAAATCCAGCATATCATGTCACGCGTCGATCGGGTCATCGGGTCATCGGGTCATCGGGTATCGCCCTGTCTATTTGGTGCAAGCGTCTCTTAAATGGATGCTACTGGCAAGAGAAGATTGACATTTGGCCCCTGGCTGGTGATCTTGGGTCAATGGATCTGGACGACCTGTTTGCGAAACGCCCTGACGATCCGCTTGTGCAAGTGGCCAAGCAGGATCTTGATCCCTATTCAGTCGACGAGTTACGCGAACGAATCATCATATTGCAGACGGAAATTGCCCGCGTTGCTGGCAAAATTGAAGGGGCTGTTAACCATCTTGCAAGTGCGGATGATCTATTCAAGAAGTGACAGGTGCGTGGCCGCCACTTGATAATGGGCCGCGGCACCCGAAATAGGGGTGTGAAGGAGCGTTTGAATGCCATCATTTGCCCGTGAACTGGAAGCAACATTGCACAATGCCTTGGCGGCGGCGGGCAGCCGAAAGCACGAATATGCGACGCTAGAGCATTTGTTGCTCGCGTTGATTGACGATGAATATGCGTCGAAAGTCATGCTGGCCTGCGGCGTTGAAATCGGTGATTTGAAAGATGCGGTCACCCATTATCTCGATACCGAACTTGAATCGCTCAAAGTTGCGGGAGATTCTGATCCGTCACCGACCAGCGGGTTCCAACGGGTTATCCAGCGTGCGATATTGCACGTGCAGTCATCGGGCCGTGATGAAGTGACCGGGGCAAACGTGCTCGTCGCGCTGTTTTCTGAGCGTGAAAGCTATGCCGTCTACTTCCTCCAGCAACAGGATATGAGCAGACTGGATGCCGTCAGCTTCATCAGCCACGGCGTCGGCAAAGGCACCGAAGTGCCCGAAACCCGTGAAGTGAAAGGGGCCGAGGACAAGGAAGAGAAGAAACCGAGCGAGGCCAAGAAAACGGAAAGCGCGCTCAAGCAATTTTGCGTCGATCTGAATGAGAAAGCGAAGAACGGCAAAATCGACCCGTTGATCGGGCGCGGGCCAGAGGTTGACCGTACCGTGCAAATCTTGTGCCGACGCTCAAAGAATAACCCCCTCTATGTGGGAGAACCCGGCGTCGGGAAAACGGCGATTGCTGAAGGGCTGGCGCGAAAGATCATCGAAGGCGATGTGCCAGAGGTGCTGTTACCGGCCGTTATCTACTCGCTTGATATGGGCGCGCTGCTTGCCGGCACGCGGTATCGCGGTGATTTTGAAGAGCGGCTAAAATCGGTGGTGAACGAGCTGGAAAAGCTGCCCGACGCGATTCTGTTCATCGATGAAATCCACACCGTGATCGGGGCTGGCGCGACCAGCGGGGGAGCGATGGACGCGTCGAACCTCTTGAAACCGGCTTTGTCTGGCGGCACGATCCGCTGCATCGGTTCGACGACCTACAAGGAATTCCGCAACCATTTTGAAAAGGACCGCGCTCTGCTCCGCCGGTTCCAGAAGATTGATGTGAATGAGCCCTCGGTGCCCGACACGATCAAGATATTGACCGGCCTGCGCAGCGCGTTTGAGGACCATCACAAGGTCAAATATACCACAGACGCGATCAAATCTGCGGTCGAGCTTTCTGCGCGCTATATCAATGATCGCAAATTGCCTGACAAAGCCATCGACGTGATTGATGAAGTCGGCGCGATGCAGATGTTGGTGCCGCTGAACAAGCGAAAGAAGGTCATAACGCCCAAGGAAATCGAGGCGGTGATCGCAACAATGGCGCGCATTCCGCCCAAATCGGTGTCCACGGACGACAAAGCGTCGCTTGCATCGCTTGAAACTGATCTCAAACGGGTAGTGTTTGGACAGAATGACGCCATTGAACGGCTCGCAAGCGCGATCAAGCTCAGCCGTGCGGGTCTGCGTGATCCAGAAAAGCCGATTGGCTCCTATCTTTTCACCGGCCCCACCGGCGTCGGCAAGACCGAAGTGGCAAGGCAACTCGCCAGCATCATGGGCATTCCACTCCAACGGTTTGATATGAGCGAATATATGGAACGCCACAGCGTTTCCCGCCTGATCGGCGCGCCTCCAGGCTATGTCGGCTATGATCAGGGCGGTTTACTCACCGATGCGGTCGATCAACAGCCCCATGCGGTGCTGCTGCTCGATGAAATTGAAAAGGCGCATCCAGACCTGTTCAACATCCTGCTGCAGGTAATGGATAATGGGCGTCTCACCGATCATCACGGCAAAACCGTTGATTTCCGCAACATCATTCTGATCATGACGACCAATGCGGGCGCGAGCGATATGGCGCGCGAAACCATTGGTTTTGGAGCACTGACCCGCGAAGGCGAAGACGGCGAAGCGGTCAAAAAAATGTTCACGCCTGAATTCCGAAACCGTCTCGATGCCGTGGTGCCGTTCAGCTATCTGCCCACCGAAGTTGTCGCGCGCGTGGTGGATAAATTCATTCTCGAACTCGAACTCCAGCTTGCCGACCGCGATGTGCATATCAAACTTGACGATGATGCCAAGGCTTGGCTGACGACGAAGGGCTATGACAAGATGTACGGCGCGCGGCCAATGTCGCGGCTCATTCAGGAAAAGATCAAACAACCGCTGGCTGAAGAACTGCTGTTCGGCAAACTCGTCCACGGCGGGGAAGTGTCCGTGCATTTGAAGGACGCTGCGATGACCTTTGAGATTGTCGCCGCCGCCCCGAAAAAGGGGAAGAAGGGCGGCAAGTCGAAGGTGAAGACCGGGGTTTGAGTCGACGCGCGATATTATCATTTTGAGGAGAGAAAAATGACAACCCCCCTCACCTTCTACACCAACCCCATGTCACGCGGGCAGATTGCGCGCTGGATGCTGGAGGAAATTGGCCAGCCTTATGATCAGGTTTTGCTTGATTATGGGACGACGATGAAAGCGCCCGCCTATCTCGCGGTCAATCCAATGGGGAAGGTGCCGGCTATCAAGCACGGAAATGTCGTGGTAACCGAATGTGCGGCGATCTGCGCCTATCTTGCCGATGCGTTTCCAGATGCCGGGCTGGCCCCGGCGCCCGCTGACCGCGCCGATTATTACCGCTGGCTGTTTTTCGGGGCAGGGCCACTCGAACAGGCAATCATCAACAAATCCCTTGGCTTCACGGTCCCCGCTGACAAAGCAATGATGGCGGGATATGGCAGTTTTGATCACGCAATGGACGGTCTGGAATCTGCCGTTTCGGGCAAAGCCTATATCGCGGGCAACCGTTTCAGCGCCGCAGACGTCTATGTCGGATCGCAAATCGGCTGGGGCCTCGCATTCAACACAATTGAGAAACGCCCGGCGTTTGAAGCCTATTGGGCGGGGCTGTGTGATCGCCCTGCCTATCTGCGCGGCAAGGCCATCGACACAGCGTTGATGCCTGCCCAATCCTGATCCTGATCACCAAGAAAAAGGCCCGGCGGATCGCTCCACCGGGCCCATTTCTTGGCGATCCCATCAGGCTCAGTCGCGTGAGCCCATGAAGCTCAGCAGGAACTGGAACATGTTGACAAAATCAAGATAGAGGTTGAGCGCACCCATGATGATGGTTTTGCCCATCATATCGGTGCCCGCAACATACGCATACATCGATTTTATTTTCTGCGTGTCATAGGCGGTAAGACCCGCGAACAGCAGAACCCCGATGAAGCTGATCACAAGGTTCATCGTTCCCGATTTAAGGAAAATGTTGATGATTGACGCGACGATCAATCCAACCAGCCCCATGATCAGGAAGGTGCCAAAACCCGACAGGTCCTTCTTCGTTGTATATCCCCAAAGGCTAAGGCCCGCAAAGGCCGCCGCCGTAGCAAAGAATGTCTGAGCGATCGAACCGCCCGTATAGACAAGGAATATCGACGACATTGACAGACCCATCACGGTTGCAAAACCCCAGAAACAGGCCTGGAGAGCAAAGGTCGACAAGCGGTTGAGGCCAAAGCTCATCACCATGATGAACGCTAGCGGAGCCAGCATGATAACCCAACGCAGTGGGGTGCCAAGCACCTGCGCGGCCAGACCGGAGTTTGCGAACAGCATTGCAACAACGCCGGTCAACAACACGCCAGAGGCCATGTAATTGTAAACAGACAGCATATATGAGCGAAGACCCGCATCATAGGCCGCGCTCTGCGTGCCAACGTCGGTCGCCGGTTGGGCGCCGATTGTGCGGGGGTCAGACCAATTGGCCATCGAAACACTCTCCTTTGCCCGGCGCAATAGCCGGATGTCGACAATATCGGCTGTGTCGGGACAGATTTCAAGTGAAACACGACATAGGGATGCGAAATTCCCCTTGTTTCACTTTCCAACTCTGCGATGCTGCTGATCAGTAATATCGGAGAAAAAGTCATGCGTAGCACAGTCTATCGTTACTATGTGCTTGCGCTCCTCGCGGTCATGATGGCGTTCAATTTTCTAGACCGCCAGATTGTGACGATTGTCGCACCCTATCTGAAAGAGGATATGGGCGTATCCGACGCGCAGATCGGACTGTTATTTGGCACAGCTTTCGCTCTCTTTTACGCCGTTTTCGGATTGCCACTTGCAAAACTCGCCGACGGATGGAGCCGGGTCAAAACCATTTCACTGGGATTGACGTTCTGGTCGATGATGACCGCTATATCGGGCATGGCATCAAATTTTGGTCAATTGAGCGCAGCACGCGTCGGCGTCGGCATTGGGGAGGCCAGCGCCTCGCCCGCCGCCTATTCGCTCCTACAAGATTATTTTCCCAAATCGATGCGGGCAACCGTGCTCGCCATCTATTCCGCCGGAATCTATGTCGGGGCTGGGGCTGCACTGATTTTTGGTGGTGAAGTCATCAAATATTGGGACGCACATTATACTGATGTCGCAGCGCCGTTCGGGCTGGCGGGTTGGCAGGCGACATACCTCGCATTCGGTATTCCGGGCCTTATTCTGGCACTCCTGATGATTACAACCGTGCGAGAACCGGTTCGGGGGGAGATTGACGGGCTCCCGACACCGGGGGATCCCGCACCTTTCAAATCGGTATTGCGGGAATTTGCGGCTATGCTGCCCCCTTGGAATTGGCAAGGCTTTGTGAGGAATGCTCCAGACCGCAAGCCGCTGATGAACAACCTTGCCCTATTGGCTTGCCTAGCAATCGTGGCAGCGCTCACCATTCAGTTTACTGACGGACTATTGAAACCAGAAAAGCGCGCCGTGGTGGGCATGATTGGCACTTTCGCCATTACGACCAATATGGTTCAATGGATCGCAATTGCTATCGGCGTCTATTGCTCGGCAAGCTGGATGCAAACAATCCGCCTGCGGGACCAACCAACATTTGCGCTGATCGCCAACCGGGGGTTTATTGGACTCACTTTGGTTGGTGGCTTCATGTCCTATATCAGTTACGGGCTGTCACCCTTTCTGTTCCTCTACGCCAAAACCCAATTTGGGGTCGGCGCAGAGGCTGGGCTCACGCTCGGGATCATAACCGCAATCGCTGGCGGGTTGGGCGCAAGTTTTGGCGGCATTGCCGGCGATTTTTGGAAAAGATATTCCCCCGCTGGCCGTATGTTGGTGATGTGTGTAGCGGCTTTTGGGTCCGCTGTGACGATCATACTGGCGTATACAACCGATGATCTCGACATATTTTATTGGCTGATGGGCGCGAATTTGTTCATCCATATCATGTGGCTAGGCCCCTGCGCGGCGACGATCCAGGATCTGGTTCTGCCCCGCATGCGCGGAACGGCAACGGCCGTTTTCTTCCTTGGAACAACCATTGTGGGTCTAGGATTAGGGCCATACATCACCGGCCTCATCAGTGATGTCTCCGGTGATTTGCGGTTGGCTATGATATGCTCGATCATCGTCATGCCGGTCATCTTTGTGTTGCTATGGGTCTCCATCCGTGCCGTGCCAAAACTCGAATCCACGCTGCTTGATCGTGCGCGCGCCGCAGGCGAACCGGTTTAGCGTAATACCGAACCAACCCTAGCTGGAGGGCCGACCGATTGAATGATAGGTGATGCCGTGCCGCCGGGCCTCGTCGCCTTCATAAACATTTCGCAGATCCACCAGAACAGGCTCCTTCATCAACCGGGCTATTCGACCAAGATCCAACGCGCGAAACGCGTCCCACTCGGTCACCAATGCGACAGCACTGGCATTTTTGGCAACCGCATAGGCATCTTTCTTATAGTCGATGTTGGGCATGATCATGCGCGCAGATTCAATGCCTTCGGGATCATATGCGGTCACGATCGCGCCTGCATCAATCAACGCCTGCGCGATCGCAATCGACGGCGCATCGCGCATATCATCGGTATTTGGTTTGAAAGTCAGGCCGAGCAAGCCAACTATCTTGCCGCGGATATCGCCGCCCATTGCTTGAATAATTTTGCGGCCCATAGCTCGTTTGCGTGAGTCATTCACCTGAACAACCGCTTCGACGATACGCATCGGCGTGTCAAAATCTTGGGCAGTTTTCAATAACGCCAGTGTGTCTTTTGGAAAACAGGACCCGCCATAGCCTGGCCCAGCATGCAGGAATTTCGCACCAATCCTTTTGTCCAGCCCGATCCCGCGCGATACATCTTGAACGTCGGCTCCAACCGCCTCACACAGGTCAGCGATTTCGTTGATAAAAGTGATTTTTGTCGCAAGAAATGCATTGGCCGCATATTTGATCAGCTCGGCGGTCCGGCGTCCGGTGAACAGCAGTGGCGATTGGTTAAGGTAAAGTGGCCGATAAACGTCACGCATCACCGTCATTGCGCGCGGATCTTCCGTGCCGATAATGATCCTGTCGGGATGCTTGAAATCCCGGATTGCGGCACCCTCCCGTAGGAATTCTGGATTTGAAACAACGGCGATGTCTAGGCCAGGGTTCGTTTGATGCAGAATTCGTTGGACCTCATCACCAGTTCCGACGGGCACAGTCGATTTTGTTACAACAATGACCGGGCGGGATACGGCCGCGCCGATGTCTCTTGTCGCCTGAAAAACATAGGAAAGGTCTGCATGCCCGTCGCCGCGCCGGGAAGGCGTTCCAACCGCAATAAAAATTGCCGCGGCATCCGCCACTCCGGCGGCAAGGTCAGTGGTAAAATGCAGCCTACCAGCTGCAACATTTGCCGCGACCAGCACATCCAGCCCCGGTTCGTAAATGGGCATAATGCCAGACCGAAGAGCCGCGATTTTTGTTTCGTCTAGGTCAACGCAGGTAACGTCATGGCCAAAGTCCGCGAAGCAGGCCCCAGAGACGAGACCAACATAGCCCGAACCGATCATCGCAATCTTCATTACTGCGTCCCCACATGAATTCAGAACAATCCGGCCTGATCCGGGGATTCTATGACCATGTCACGCAAAGTTCAACACGCGCCAGAAATGAAAAGGGCCAGTCTTTCGACCGGCCCCATCATTCAATAACCCGAAGGTTAAAGACTGCTTACATTCCTGAACCAGGACCGTAGGTGATTTCCACCCGGCGGTTTTGAAGTTCACGAACACCATCAGCGGTTTCGACGCGTGGTGCGCCTTCGCCAAAGGCTTGCGTGCTAATAACGCCGCCAGCAATGCCCCGACCTTCAAGGTAGGACCGAACCGAAGCGTTACGCCGTTCAGACAGACCGACGTTATATTTCGGAGTGCCGGATTTATCAGCGTGTCCAGCCAGCATAACCTGTGCCTGACCGCAATCGCCATATGCACCAACTGCATTGTCAAGAATTGACGCTGCTTCTGGTGTAATGTCCGACTTATCCCACTCGAAGAACACGATATACGGTCCAGGAGTGCACACAGCCTGCACCATAGGTGGCGGAGGAGGAGGTGGTGGGGGTGGAGGAGGCGGAGGAGGAGGCGGTGGAGGTGCCGCTGGTTCACCAAAGTTATAGGTCAAGCTACCCAATATGCTGTGCGACCGATAACTTGTTTCAAACGTCCGCCCAACGCGATCAACCAGATCAACATTTGGTACATTGAAGAAACGGTATTTCAGGCCAACGTCCCAACGATCCGTCAACGGGGCACGAACACCAGCAATCGCTTGCCATGCCAATCCCGTGTCGGAATCGTTCACAAAGCCAGCGCCACGTGTATTCAGAGCGTAGTCGAGCTTGGCCCGGGCTACACCCACACCGCCACCGATAAATCCACTGATTCCATCATCTTCACCAAAATCAAGCATCCCGTTGAGCATGAAGCTCAAAGCTGAAGTCGATCCGCCTGCATAAGCATAGCTACCAGGAGCAATGTTCACAGTCGTATTGGTTGCGCTTGTGGCCGGGGTCGTGGTCGTGGAAGACCATCCATCCAAGCCAGCTTCTTTGTAGGATACTTCAGATTCAAGACGGAAACCGCCAAAATCATAACCGATCACGCCACCAAAGTCGTAACCTGTTTTATGGTCCGCAGTGCCTGCATTGGTGAGAACACCAATGTCAACACTTTGATCTTCAACAATAGATGGACCGCCTTCAACACCAATATACCATGCATCGTCACGCGCAAGCGCGGGTGATGCCATGGCGGTTGAAGCAAGTGCCATCGCAATAGCCAGCTTCCGCATTATAATCCCCTTTCAAATTTGTCACTCGGGACAGCATCGTTTCCCTACCCAATGCTTTCGCAGGGCGCAAGCGTGCATTTGCACCACCTGTTGCTGAAATAGCGCAGTTTGGTCGGATATTTGGGATGAAAAGGCGGTTAAGTGATGGATAGGAATGAATCACGCCGCAATTAGGCCGTGTCCACTAAGCGCTGTGAGTATTTGTCCGATGGCGATTCGTGCCTCGGCATCGGCCACGGCCCCAGCCGTCGGCGCAGCGATATTGCCAGATCGACTGCCAATGACTTGAATGCCGTCGACCTTGACTGATCGGGCATTGATCACGCCGACCAGCCAGCTTGACGTCGTCCACTGCAAATAGGTTATGTCGGCAAGACTCCACACCATCATACCTTCAAACGGGTCCAAAAACTGCCAACCTCCCGCTGTCCAGCATGCAAGCTTGGTTTCCTTGCCAGCCCAGTCTCCGGTAGCCGAAGCCCCGACAATCCAGCACTGACCAGCTGTTAAGGCCGGTGGTGGCGCCAACAAATTTGCGGATTGAACCACAGGCTGTATTAAAAAATCGGCCAGTGCCAGTGCCTGATTATGGGTCATTTCCTTTTGCGCTTGCCCCATCGCCAAAAATGGAAATCCCAACCTCGGGGTCGCATCGTCGCTCATAAAACCGCTCCTTTTCATTACAGATTGATCACAACACTCGCCGGGCGGGACACAAGATGGGTCCCGGCCTGATGGATGTTAATGTCGATACGGGTTGCTCCGCTGGCGGTGTCGGCGCTGCGGGTGGCCGCCGTATAGGTCCATTGCGGCGCGTTCGTCTCAACGACCCGTGCGGGCGCGTTGTCGGGAATGGCCTCGATCTGGTAGCGTTCGGTTTCTTCGGCGATCGGCGCATCCACATGGTCAAGCCAGGCCCAGCCGTTGCGGCTTCGGCGCACCCACCGGACAATCGTGTCGCCAGCCGCTCCGTCCAAGACAGTCACATGGGCTGGCGCCAACGGCCTCAGAGCGGCACCTGGTGCCAGTAATTCGGCAAATGGAAACGGCGCGACATCACCGACGCCAGACGCCATCACCTGCAGGATAGGAAGGCCAGCTGGAATCGGCACGAACGCCATCGCATCCTGTTCGATAAGAACGAAGCGTTCGTCGGCCACGTGCGAACCGATCGCCCATTCGGTTCCACGCCGCCCGCGTAACAACCCTGACAAGAGATACTGACGCGGACCAACCAATTCCACTGTTTGGAACTGCACAAGTTCTGCGCCGACAAGCGCAAGATTGCGACCCGCCAACAGGCCATTCTCAGTTTCCGACGTTAGGCTCATTGCGTCGTTCAATGTTTCAACATGAATCGTGTTTCGACCATCAAAAATGGTCGACGGTCCTAGTGGGAGCGGAACCGCTATCGTCCCAATTACGCCGCCCAACGCTGTCGAACCTGCCTCTTGCCAACTCTGCCCAGCATCCACCGACGTCAATAAAGCCGCCCGCTTCCAACCCACAGAAATGCCAGCTGCAACCACTGCCACCTGACTCTCTGTTGCAATTCCGTTGCCGAGCATCGGCAGGTCGATCACCGCTAAACTTGTCGGGCCATGCAAAAGATCGGGCTGTGATATTGATTGTCCGGGATTGGACAATGATGGCAAGATCGGTAAGGCTCCATGCCGCACCAGATCAACTTGCAACGTCATCGAATCGAGGGCGACGGCTGCGACCCGCCAAGAGCCAGCGAGATCGGGCAGACTCAAAATATGCCCTGGCCGTATAGGAAGATATTTCCAAGGCAGCGAGATTTTGGCGCTAAGCCGGTTGGTCAGACGCTCGGTCGCCACCCTTCGCGCAAGCGTCTTTGCCTGTAATGCGGAGAGTGTCGCTGGAAAGTCGATATGATGATGTTGCACTGGGCCTTCGCCAAGGCTTTCTCGTTGAAGACCGTCCTGATAATCCCGCGCACCGTCATAATAGCGGACAGATTGCGACTGTGAGGCGCGGCTGCGTGCCGCCCTCTCCAAAGTAGTTTTCTGGTTTTTTGTCGGGTTGGCGGTGGCGCCAAGGTCGCTGATATCAAGAGGGCCAAAATCATCGCCACTTTCACTTATGACAAGGGCCTGCCCATCATCATAGCCATTCAAAACAACCGCCAAACCCAACGTCTCCGCAACGCCGCGCGCGGAATCGCCCAGTGCGGCAAATCCGCCCACCAGTGTCGGGCAATTAGCGGCGATGCCCGCTGGAACAATGGCGTCGAGTATCGAACCAACCGTAACATCGGTTTCGTCGGTAAAAACTTCAAAACTCAAGGATGGAATGCGATTGCCATAATCCGCAAGCTGGAAATCTTCAAAAACAACATAAGCAAGTCCGCGATAGGCCGGGCAATTGCCGGCGCCGTGCGCCGCTGCAATCAGTGGATCAACAGCCTGGGAATGTGCACCTGGATAGACTCTGAACTCAGTTTGGGTTTTGAAATCCCCGGCGTCCCCGCGCAGCAAATTTCCATCGGCCCAGATGCGCCCGATCCGGGATATTGGTCGCGCAGAAAGCGCAACGGCAAAGGATGCCGAATAGCTATAGACGGTTTGCTTTGGCTTACCCTTGCCTGCCGAAACCTTGCTTTTGTCTTCGCGCAAATCCGTCGCCCAGATCACCGTCCCGGCAACGCGCATCCGGCCAAATAGCTGAGGAATCTGCGACCCATAGCTTGAACTTTGAAAGGCAAGATCGTTCAGTCGTGGCCCTTGGCGTCCCTTTGGTCCAAAAAGCGCCTGATCAATTCGCTGGCCAGCAATCGCACCAATAGCGCCGCCGATCGGGCCACCAAAAATCCTCCCAACGGCGGATAACAGCAGGGTTGCCATAAGCAGCTTTCCTTTTCAAATATGCCACAGACCAAGAACCGGCCATTTCGGCTTAGCCGGAGTTTCAACGACGCGGCGGAGCACGGCATCGGCGTGGATAAGCGACGCGCCGGTCCAAATGCCGAGGTGGATTTGCGCTGGGCCCGCCTGCATCAGCATGATGTCGGCGGGCTTTGGATCATGTCCCTCACGTCGGACAAACAGCCGATCAAGCAATGTGATCCATTGACCAACAAGGCTGGTGCGCAGGGCGTAGCCGGTCGGCGCAAAATCTGTCTTGCCCGTTGCAAAGGCAACCAGGCCGACACAGTCCAACCCAGTCGCCAGCGACCGACCATGCAGCCGAAACGGGGCCCCGACAGCAATCCTAGCTGCGGCAACACACGCTTCACACCGCATAGCGGGTCAGCAAATCATTACCCGGCAAATGCGGCTCTCCCCGGAAATTGATCGCATTGGCAAACCGTTCAACGCAAGTTGCAAAGCGGCGGTCACATCCTTGCGAGGCCAAAATCCGTGTCCCTGCCTCGACCGGAAAATAGGGCGGCTCGGCCAAAGTGATCGCCGTTGTCATATTGCCAAAAATAACACTGACAAGTCCCGCATTTGCGCCGTCGAGCCAACGAATACGCCCATTGATCAGTGTGCCATTGGCAGGGCCGCCCGCAACAGTCAGGTCATTGCCAATGGCCGTCACGACCGTCAGGATCGATGTTCTGGCGGCCATAT
>JANNWX010000204.1:0-1702 GCA_031409315.1 Sphingomonadales bacterium
GCCTAAGGTAACTTAGCGCTGCACATGGTCTCCCGCGCATCGGAACCACTCCGATCGTTGACCATGTTAGGGGTTGCCGGGCCGGATTGGTCCGGCAACCTTTTTCATTTTTGCGCCGAATTGGGTGTAGCCGCACAAGGAGACAGGCCGTGCTGAACTGGAACATAGTCCTCGATTTTGCGAAAAATGGAAACCCGAAACCTGACCAGCGCGTTGAAAAAAGTGACGAAGAATGGCGCGCGCAATTGACCGATGACCAATATCATGTCGCGCGTCAGGCCGGGACCGAACGGGCCTTTAGCTCGGACATGTGCAGCCTGTTCGTGCCGGGAAGCTATGCCTGTCTTTGCTGTGGCACTTTGCTTTTTGACGGGGCGGAAAAATTTGAATCGGGCACCGGTTGGCCATCCTTTACGCAGCCGGCGGCTGATAATGCGATCGCCTATCATGCCGATCATGCTTACGGGATGATCAGGGTTGAGACCGTATGCAACACATGCGACGCGCATCTTGGCCATGTCTTTCCCGATGGCCCCGCGCCAAGTGGCCTGCGGTATTGCATGAACGCGGTTGCGCTTAAAAAAGTTTAGAGAGCGTCAATTCAAGCATGTGTCGAGCGCGTCCCGGCGCACAACGCCGACATTGGCGGCAAGCCGGTTGCCGTGGCGACGGGTAAAGCCCGAAGGGCTGATGGCATCACGTTTTTTGGGCAGGGGTAATACCGCTGCGATCCGCGCGGCCTCGGTTGGTGACAGGCTGGACGCATCATGGCCGAAATAGCGTATGGCCCCGGCGTTGGCGCCGTATGTGCCGATGCCAGTTTCGGCGATATTCAAATAGACTTCCATGATCCGGCGCTTGCCCCAGATATTTTCGACCAGGATGGTGAACCAGACTTCCAGCCCCTTTCGGACATAACCGCCGCCCTGCCAAAGGAACGCATTTTTCGCGACTTGCTGAGAAATGGTGGATCCGCCACGGATGCGCCCGCCGCGTGCATTGCGCTTGATCGCTTTTTCGATGGCTTCCCGGTCAAACCCGTCATGGGTGCAGAATTTGCCGTCTTCCCCGGCAATGACCGCACGGGCCATATCCCGGTCCATCGCCGACAAGTTCATCCAGTCCCTGTGCAGGGCCCGCCCAGCAACAATATCGCCGAGCATCGTAAGCGTGATCGGCGGCGGAATGAACCGATAGGCGAGCACCCAGAGCACAGAAATGACGATGAAATAGAGTGTCGCGTGCGCAAGAAAGCGTGCAATGTGCGCAATCATCGAGCGGGAAGGAGAGCGGGGCATAGGCTGGTTCTAATCCGGAATTGCGAGAGTGGGCAAGAGGGGCGGAAAGGGGGAGCGAAATACGCCGAAGTTGACAAAGTTGACACTATGTAAAGGGGGAGAGGGGTGATTTTGGGGTTGCTGGGCGGCGCTTCCTTCGGATTTTCCCAAAGATTCTCTGTTTCAGCTTGGCGGCCGCTGCTTCATCTTCCACCGCCACGATCGCGCCAGCGAGACGAACCGAAAAGAGTTCATCGGTGCCAGCATATTCAGTCTTGTCGAGTGCCTTGCCGTAGCGGAGAGGGTCGCGGTAGCGCATCAAGAACATGGCGAGCCGATCATTATAACGCCGGTGTTCGCCAATCAATTCGCCCTTGTAATAATGCGGAACCGGCGTTCCGTGGATTGCGCGCGCGAAAGCCGCG
>JANNWX010000205.1:0-3928 GCA_031409315.1 Sphingomonadales bacterium
CGCCAATCGCATGCGCCGCAACCACCAACGCTCCACCAATGGTGATCCCAGTTCCACCGGCTGCGGTTGTTCTTACCTCTGCCGTGCCGCCGGTTGCAGCGCCACCAGCGCCTAGGGGATTATTGCCCCCGATCGCTTCGGCCACGACGAATGCGTCACCGGTAATGTTGATCGATCCGCCATTGCTCTGGATCCTTGCGGTCCCGCCAACGCCCATGCCGCCGCCGATTCCAGCCGTGCTATCATCGCCGCGCCCGCCAGCATCAAGAATGACATCACCGCCGATGGTAAGGGTCTGCCCTGCATTCGCACTGATGAGTGCAAGTCCGCCGAAGCGGTCTTCCCCGTTCGCGCCGGTCACGATCCTGTCGGCCTTCACATGAAGTTCGCCAGCAATATTGATGCTCGAAATACCGGCCATCACTGTGGCCTGATTGCCGCCGCGGATGCGGAGGTCAGAAGAGAAATTGAGGCCGAGATCGGGCACGACATTGACATCGCCGACCCGCACTGAATCGCTCGCCGCCGCATTGACATAGGATGTGTAATCACCGAGCTCGATGTTGATATTGGCAGATGTCCCGTTGACGGCAAACTGGCTGAATGGGTTTTGTCCGCCGCCCGATACGTCCGAAATGTCATAACCTGCAGAAAGGACGATTGCATTGCCATCCACATTGGCAGCGCCAGCAATGTCGAACCCGAGCTCACTGGCATTCTGTATCGTCATTGTGATTGCATTATTCTTGGGCACGGCAACCATATAGATACGGTGTTTTTCGCCGACACCGGCTGCTGCGCCGCGCGTCGTTCCAAAGTGACTAAACACATTGCCGCCAGATTCGGTGCCTGATGCCACCTGAATATCGAACAGGCCCGCATTATATGTGAAATTGACCGCCTCTGCCGCGACGAGCGCCGCCGACCCGTTGACGTCGATCGTGCCGGACTGGTTAAGCTGCGGCGCGGTGACGACAACATAGCTATTGGGGTTGAGCGCATTGATCTGCGCGCCGGGCTGGATATCGATCAGCGACGTGCTGCCGACCGCATTGGTAACCGTAAAGCTGCCGCCCGGCGTTATGAAAGCGCCGTTGCCGTCAACCGCCAGATCACCGGTGCTCAAAAGCAAGCTGCCAACATTGAACGCGGCATTGGGGCCAACAATGATTCCGCCCGGGCTGTAAAACCACACGCGACCGCCAGCCGAACTGTTCACGAAACCGTTGAGCAGGATGTTTCGCGATGTTGCCACCGGGATGACGCGGTTGAGGATTGTGAAAACGCCGCCCGGAGCACCCGATCCGGCATTGAAATTGGCGGTATTGCCATTACCCAGAAACGTGAGTGTGCCAGTCGGGCTAGGATCTGTCGGCACCCAGTTGATGATCGCCTGTTGACTGTCCACGGTGATCGTATCGACGCCGGGAACCGTC
Organism: Sphingomonadales bacterium; assembly: GCA_031409315.1. GTDB lineage: Bacteria > Pseudomonadota > Alphaproteobacteria > Sphingomonadales > Sphingomonadaceae > Aquisediminimonas. Next base: position 1,437 of record JANNWX010000205.1, read on the forward strand.
CGGTTGATCGTAACAGCGCCTGACGCAACTGTTGGCGTGCCCAGAAAAGCCTGCGCGCGTGCCAGTTGTGGGGCCAGAGCCAGCATGGCGGTGAGTGAAGCGAGCGATACGCCAGAGCGAAATGAACGGCCGGTCATCAGCGTGTCCCCCAAGGAAGTATGTTGGTCGTCAGTGACAGCAAGACGCGCGGATCGCGCCGCTTTGTCTCACCGGGCAGCGTCAGCAGCGGGATCGCAACAAGGGCTTCAAGCCGCGCCCGTCCGCCCCAGTTGATACGAAGCCCGCCGCCCGCCGAGCTCACCCGTGCCCGATCATAGGACGGGCCGTTCCGGTTCCACACCCAGGCATTGTCGGTAAAGGCGAACGGTTGCAGGACGACCGGCGATTGCGGCGACAATTTGAAATCTTCAAGCCTGATTTCGGCCTGAAACCCGACGCCACGATCCCCCGCGACGTCGCCGGGATCAAACCCGCGCCCGATCGTGTAATTGCCCGTTGAAAACTGGTCAAACGCGAACACCGGCCCGTTGCTCCACTGCGCACGCGGCGAAAAGGTCAAAACGACATCGCGCAACATCCGCAGTTCGGCGGTGCCGCCAAACCGGATGATGGTCGCTTGCGGATCACCGTCCGGCAGGCTGGGCGGGGTAAACCCGGCCGCCGTGCAGGCCGCAAGGTTGGTCAGACAATTCGGACTCGCGCCAAATAGATCAAGCCCGCGCCGAACCTCCAGCGCGCCAGAAAGCCGCCAGCCTATCGTCCCGCCCGGACCGACACCCTTCAAATCAATTGCTTCCCCGTCCAAACGGACATAGCCCACCCGAAGCCGGTCGCGGCTGAGTGGTAGGCCAGCAAAGGTCACGCCTTGGTTGACGATATCGATGCCAACAGCACCCTTCAGGCTTGCCGCTTGGCTGCGCAGGAACGGATAGGCAGCCTCGACCGCCACATACAGCGTCCGGGCCTCAACCGGGGGCAGGCCAGCCGCCAACGTCGGCTTCGTCCAAGCATAAGTGGCCTTACCACCAATGCGGAACCCTTCGCCGCCCAGATGCATGTCATGACCAATCTGGACAATCTGCTGTTCTTTGAAATCCAGCGTTGAATAGGCGGAAATGGTGGTGCGGTCCCCCATGCCGGTCAACCCGTTAAACTGCGCCCGCATTTGCGCGCCAATCCGACCGGTTGATCGTGACGCATAATTTTGCACGTTGAAGTCGGCGTTGACCGGTGTGTGTTGAAGGGTAATTTCTCCGATCATTTCGCCCGCACCGGTTCCCGCCGGTTTTAACGTCATCCGCACATCATAACCGGGCAAATCGCGCGCCAGCAGCAGATAGCGTTCGGCGACGAACCGGTTGAACACCTCGCCATTGGCAAGATGGTTGAGATAGGCTTCCAACAGCTTTTCATCACGGCCCGGCGTCCCCAACACCCGGATCGCCGTCACTTTGGCATAGAGGACTTCGAATGAGACAATCCCCTCTTCGATCCTTTGGGTCGGAACCTGCACGGCGGCAATATAACCCCGGTTGCGCAGCAGGGTTGCCGCCGCATCCCGGATTTCGCAAACCACGGCGATCGACTGTTCCGTGCCGATAAAACGGGCATATGTTTCGGTCAGATCGGCAGCCGCAACCGGCCCAAGATTATTGAATGTTGCCGCGGTTAGTTTCAACTTTATGCCGGCATAAGCCGGATCGGCCAGCGCGCACGGTGCCCGTTCAACGTCGCCAACAACATCGAGTCGCCCGCGCCGGGGCGGCTCCGCCTTTGAAAACGGCTCAAGCTGATCTTTGGTCGGCACAGTCTGCGCAGCAAGCGGCGCGGTGTTGATCAATCCAAAAACGCAGGCACCCGCCATTGCTGGCCCGATCAAACGCCGCTGTTGCGTCCGAGATATGGGCAGGGCTGGCATCGCCACATTTTGGTGCTGCATCACAATCCCCCGATTTGATCGCCCCTTGCCGGGGCGTGCCTTTTCATCCTGCGAGGATAACGCCCGAATCTTCGCAATAACAAGATGTTATTTGCCATCTGTAAGCGGTTTATGTCGTGATGGTCATCACAGCGGCGATGGCAATATAAACGCGGACTGACCCAGATCAAAAAAAAGGGCGAGCCTTCCAGCCCGCCCCTTCAAATCCAGGCCATCGCCCGCGATCAGAATACGCCGCGATAGGCCTCGTTATTCACAAATCCCATCTTGCTGACGTTGGCCCGCTTGGTCATCGCCAAAACTTTATCGACGGTATCATAAGGCGCCATCGGATCCGGCTGCAAATGCAATTCGGGCGTGTCGGGGAACAAGCTTGTATCCTGAGATTGTTCAAGATTTGTCCGCAATTGAGCCCATGTCAGCGGCGTACCGTTCCATGTCACGATACTGCCCGGGCTGACATAAAGCACATTCTTCGTCGGCAATACTTCAGGCGGTGGCGGGCAATTCGGGCGGCAATCCTGCGGCAAATCGATCTTCACCGCGTGGGTTG
>JANNWX010000206.1:0-2343 GCA_031409315.1 Sphingomonadales bacterium
GGCCAACCCCATTTCGCAGGGCTATATCTGCGAGAAGTCGCAGCGCATGGACTTCTACCAAAACGGTGCCGATCGCATTGACTCGCCTAAACGCCGCAAGCCCGATGGAAGTTACGAAAACATCGATTGGGAAACGGCCATCCGTGAAATCGCGGAAAAGTTTGCAGCGATCAAACATCGGCACGGTGGCGAGAGCATTCTTTACTACGGCGGTGGCAGCCAGGGCAACCATCTCGGTGGCACCTACGCAGACAGCACCATCAAAGCGCTGGGGATTCAGTACCGCTCGAACGCCTTGGCGCAGGAAAAGACGGGCGAGGGTTGGGTGCAGGGCAAGATGACAGGAGCTCCCGTGCATGGCGACTTCGAACACTGCGAGGTTGCGGTGTTCCTTGGGAAGAATCCTTGGCAGTCCCATGGATTTGCACGAACACGTGTGATTCTTCGAGAGATTCAGAACGATCCCAATCGCGCCATGATTGTGATTGATCCGCGCCGTACCGAGACGGCAGCGATGGCGGACTACCATTTGGCAGTTAAGCCAGGCACGGACGCGTGGTGTCTGTCTGCTCTGTCCGCAATTCTTGTGCAAGAAAATCTGATCGCATCCGCATGGCTTGCTGAACACACCACTGGCTATGAGGCCGTGGAAGCGGCAATGAAAAAGATCGACATCCCGCGCTACGCAGCCGTCTGCGGGGTGGATGAATCACTGCTTCGGTCCGCCGCGCGCCGAATTGCAAGCGCAAAAAGCGTATCGATGATTGAGGACCTTGGCGTGCAAATGAATTTGCACTCAACCCTTAACAGCTACCTGAATCGGTTGGTCTGGCTATTGACGGGCAACTATGCCAAGCCTGGTGCCAACAACGCGTTTGCGCCACTCCTCAACCTCTCCAATTCCAGTAGAAGTACGTCAAAAAAATCCAAGTCGGGCAAGCCCGCCGCTCCGCGCAAGTGGACACACAGCCCCGTGACAAACTCCAAGGTGATCATGGGCTTGATCCCCTGCAACGTAATTCCCGACGAAATACTGACCGAGCATCCCAAGCGCTTTCGGGCAATGTTCATTGAAAGCGCAAACCCTGTGCACTCCTTGGCAGATAGCCAACGCATGCGCGAAGCCCTGCGCGGCCTAGAGTGCAGCGTGGTGATTGACGTGGCAATGACAGAAACCGCGCGGCAAGCCGACTATGTGCTGCCCGCCAGCAGCCAGTTTGAAAAAGCGGAGGCAACCTTTTTCAATTTGGAATTTCCACGCAACGGATTTCAGTTGCGCCATCCGCACTTTAGCCCGCGCCCCGGCACCGTGCCTGAAGCCGAAATTCATGCACGCCTGCTGGAGGCGATGGGCGAGGTAGACGAGTCCAGCTACCGCTTTTTACGCGCGGCAGCACGCATGGGGCGCACGGCATTCGGGTTGGCCTTTGCTTGGAAATCTATGCGCGACAAAAAGGTGGCGCGCTACGCGCCTGTTGTTCTGTACCGTACTTTAGGACCGAGCCTCCCCGCCAACTTGGTGCCTGCGGCAACCCTTTGCTTCACCCGGCAAGACCCGTATAACCATCATGCTTGATGACGACGTCATTGAACACTTTCGCGCACAAGCGCAGGCTGAAGGTGTCGGCTATCAAACGCTAATCAATGCTCTGTTGCGCAAGGCGGCTGTTGGCACAGTTAAAGCCAAGCCCGAGGCCAAGCCGCTGACGGAAGCAACGCTGCGCCGCGTTCTGCGAGAGGAGCTTCACACCTCTTGAGTCGTCTCGCACGGGAAGGACAGCTCAGCACATCATCATTTGCTTTGGATTACTTCAGAACCGCTTAGTAGTTCATTGGGTACACGCCACGCAGCGCAGTACGCCATGTTTTCGGCATGAGAAAGGCCAACGAACGTGAGCAAGCTCGCTTTGAACCGTACTTTGGGCTCTGATCTTAAGCGCGTTGACGCGCACGTCATCAAGCCCGAGGAGTGCGAAGAACTGCCGGAGATGACGGATGAGATGTTTGCCAGAGCCGTCTTCAAAAAGGCTGGAAGGCCGAAATCTGCCAATCCTCGGCAGATGATCAGTTTGCGTCTTCCGCCGGAAGTTATTGCCCGCTGGAAAGCCACTGGTCCAGGTTGGCAAACGCGCATGGCAAGACGCCTGGAATAAACTCCACTTCCCAGCGGTGCCGGTGAAGCCTGAGCTCTCGTTCAAACCGAGCCCCGGCGGCGGGTCGCGCTGGTCACCGGGCGCTGGCGCTCGCAGAAACTGCGCAGTGCTACTATCTTCTTCATGATTGACTGGTTTACCTGTTTCGCTGTCGAGCAAGATCCTGCCGTTCTGAGCGGCGCGTGGGTTT
>JANNWX010000207.1:0-7987 GCA_031409315.1 Sphingomonadales bacterium
CACGATCCCCGCCATAGTCGGTACCGTAAACTGCGCCTACCTGATAGTTGAAAGCATCACCACGCGACGAAACGCCGGTTCGAGCATTCGCCGAAAATCCTTTGAAATTATCTTTCAAAATGACGTTCACAACGCCCGCGATTGCGTCTGAACCATAAGCAACCGCGCCACCAACTGTTAGAATATCCGTACGTGAGATAAGTTCGGTAGGAATTGAATTGAGATCGACTTGCGACCCTGTTGCGTTGGCGGCAACAAAAAGTGATCCGGCATTGCCCGAGACAAATCGACGTCCATTGACCAGCGTCAGCGTGCGCGCCGTGCCCAAATCGAGCAAATCAACGAACGCCGCACCTAGTGAAGCGGGCTGCCCCCCCGCATTGCCAATCGGCGACGCGCCGGGGCCAACAAGAGGAGAATCATTTAACGCGTCAAGCACGCTCGAAAATCCGCGCGACTCAATGTCTTGAGCAGTAACTTGGACACCAGGAATGATGCCTTCATATTCCGGACGCGGAATACGTGAACCCGTTACTACGATAACGTCGTCAGCCTCATCCGCCTCAGCCGCCTGAGGTGCAGACGTTGTTGTTTGTGCGAAAGCTGGTGCGGTTGCGAAAGCGATAGCTGCAACGCAGCACGAAAAAGTCAATGAAGTACGCATAATGCAGGCCATCCCTAATCTGCCAGTGATTCGTCGACACTAGCGAACCACAACGTGCGAGAACAGGGGGCGTTGTTAATTGCTCATTAATTTATAGATGTGTTGCACTTAAGCAACATTATTACGCCCAAACCCTCTCAAACCTCTGCCCCAAACCGGTCAGCAATTCATATTGCGACAGGCCCGATGCTGCGGCCGCCACGGGCAAGTCATAGTCGATTTCGATCCAATCACCCTCCCCCACGCCGGGTTCTGCGTCTACGCTGATCGCGATCAAATCCATCGATACGCGGCCAACAACGGGCAAACGCCCGCCGCCTGCACTGCCCCCCAAACCTGCCCTGCCGCCCGAAAATCCGCGCAGATAGCCGTCGGCATAACCGATGTTGAGGATCGCCAGTTCCATATCGCGCGCGGCGGTGAAGGTCGCGTTATAGCCGACACTGTCCCCTGCCCCGATCCGCCGCCGTTGCAATACCTGTGCCTCAACATGGGCGACTTGGGCGATATGCCCCGTCGCCTCTGCCCTTGGAATGCCCCCGTATAGCGCAAGGCCGGGCCGCGTCAGATCAAAGCTGAACGCCGCGCCAAGGCAAATGCCCGCCGAATTGGCAAGGCTCAACCGTCTTGCACTGGTCTTGCCATTCAGGGCGGCCAATGCCGCACGCTGCACCCCGTTGTGGGTTGTGTCTTCGTCGGCAGAGGCAAGGTGGCTCATCAATGTGTCGATGGCCAGCCCATCCAGCAATCCAGCCGTAACATCTTTAACAGAAATGCCCAGCCGGTTCATGCCGGTATCAACCATCACGTCGCAATCTCGTCCTGTTGTCCGCCACCTGTCCACTTGCGCGATACTATTCAGCACCGGCTTGGCGCTACTGGCCAGCGCGGTTTCCATATCCTCGCTGCGCACCCCGTGAAGGACAGACAATGCCGTTCCCGCCGGCATCGTGCCTAGCGCCAGCGCCTCCGCCCATGTCGCCACGAAAAAGTCACGGCAACCTGCCGCCGCCAACCGCGTGGTCACCCCGGTCGCGCCAAGCCCGTAACCATCGGCCTTCACCGCCGCACCGCATGCTGCTGTGCCGCTTTGCGCGGCCAGCCAGCGCCAGTTGGCAATCAGATCGGGCGCATCAAGGCACAAACGCAAGGGGGAAGGCGTATTGATCACTCTTAGCGTCTAGCGCGCGTTGGCCGCCGTGTCAGCAATCAGTCCAGGTCCTTGTCTTTATTCTCTTCGAGCCAGAAAAAACTGACGATGAAGGCCATCGCGACAACGCCAATCGTATACCACAGGCCCATGAAGGTGCCGCCGGTCTTCGCCACGATATATTGCGAGATCAGAGGAAGGAAGCCGCCGAAATAGCCCGTGCCAATATGATAGGGGATCGACATGGAGGTATAGCGGATCTTGGCGGGGAACATTTCGACCAGAATGGCGGCAACCTGACCGTAAGTCATGGCGGAAAGGCCAACCAGAAGCGCAACACAAAGGATGATGACCAAAGGCTTGCGCTGTGCAGGATCAGATTTGTCGGGATAGCCCGCCGCCTCTAGCGCCGCGATATAGGCTTTGTCGTCAAACCCTTGAACAATCGTCTTGCCGACTTGCAGCGACACCGTTTCGCCGTCCAGTTTGGCGTGGCTGATCCCGCGTTTGGAGAGGAAGCTGAGCGCCTTTGCACACTCCGTGCTTTGTTTTTGGGCGAACACTTTAAGTTCACATTCGGGCAGGGTGAGTGCGACCGGGCTTGTGGCGGTCGCCCGGGCCAGCGCCGGGTTGGCGGCATTGGCCATCAGGTGGAACAACGGGAAGGTCAGTATCATGGTGAGCGCATAGCCAATCAGAAGGAGCCGCTTGCGCCCGAACGTATCAGACAGCCTGCCGAAGATGACATAGAAGGGCACGGCAATCGCCGCCCCGGCAGCCATATAAAGCAGCACGTCGGTTTCCGGCACCCGCGCGGTTCCGGTCAAGAAATAGAGCGTGTAAAATTGGGAATTGTAATAGATCACGGTCAAGCCAGCCGCGACGCCGAACATCGCAATGAAGATGCGCTTCACATTGCCGGGATAGCGCAGGCTATCCATGAACGGATTTTTGGACGTGGTCCCCGCGGCTTTCATCGCGGCAAAGACCGGGCTTTCGGATAGTTTCAATCGGATCCAGAGCGAAATCACGAGGAGCAGGATCGAAATTACGAACGGTATGCGCCAGCCCCATGCCTCAAACGCCTCCGTGCTCATCGATACGCGCGACGTCAGCACGACCAGAACGGCAAGCAGGAAGCCGCCCCCGACAGAGGCCTGAATCCAGCTTGTATATTCACCGCGCCTGCCCTTGGGTGCATGTTCAGCGACATAAATGGCCGCCCCGCCATATTCGCCGCCGAGCGCCAGTCCCTGAAGACAGCGAAGCGTCAGCAACAACCCAGCCGCCCACAGGCCCGCCGTGGCAAATGTTGGCAGGAAACCAATTGCCGCCGTTGCAACACCCATCAGCGATATGGTGACGAGAAACGTATATTTCCGACCGATCTTATCGCCGAGATAGCCGAACAGCACCGCCCCCAGCGGACGAACGCCGAACCCAGCGCCAAACACCGCGAGGCTAAGAAGGGTCGCAGCGGTAGGATTGTCGCTCGGGAAAAAGAGCTTGCCGATCAGGGTGGCAAGGATGCCGTAGACGAAAAAATCATACCATTCGAACACGGTGCCAAGTGAGGATGCGGTGATGACAAGCCGGTCACGCTTGACGTCGATTACGTCTTCGGTCGTTGCGGTGCCCGCCATGATGATCCCCCCCTTTTTCAGATACCGATCATAACGGAATAAACGTTCGCGCGGCAAGGGCTCAGGTACGTAAAACTGCCAACAGGCTCGTCAGGCGATTTTAAGAGGCCTCAGCGTCCTACACGCCACCCTTGGCTATCAGGGTAGCTAACAATCCAAATAGGATCTCTAGCGGGCTTCTTAGGAGCCTCTATGGGCCATTTGATTACAGTGGCGAGCCCTTACGATGCTGTCCAGTGCAACCGACCGTCCGAACCCAACGATGTTGTGCCACCACTTCCCACGGGTTCGACTGAGCCACCGGTTAAAAATGCAAGGGTCGCCTCGCTAGTGGCTGGCACATGGGCGAGCACCCGTGCGCCCGCTGGTGTCCGCCCGATCACCGTGCCGCAGCGCACCGATCCGTCCCGTTTGTAAAAGACGGTGTAGGTTTCGACCGTGGCCGGGCCCTGATAATCCCCGTCGACAGCGGCAACGGGACCGCGCCGGCCCTTTGCCATTGCATTATAATCATAATCATGGGGAAAACTGGCTTGCGGTAACGGGTCGGATGAAATGACAATCGCATGATTGTGCGTCGCATAGCCGCCGTTAGCGAAAAGCAGCGCAGTTCCTTGGTCAGCGCGAAGCTTATCAACCATCGACGCCACCGCGTGGCTCATATAATTTCCAACCGGGCCGCCACCAAAGGTCAGGCCGCCAAATGCCGTGATTGGGCGGTCAAGCGGCCAACCAATCGTCCGCCGCGCCATTTTCGGGATGCACGGGAAACAGGAATAAAGTTCGACATCGCTAAGATCAGCGGTGGTCATGCCGTTGCGTTTGAGCGTCTCTTCGAGCGTAACCTCCATCGCCGCTGACGAGGCAAATTGGTCCCGCTTGAGCAGGTTGTGCGGTGTATGCGCGGCAACCCCCATGCCGACATGGATGATCCGGTCGTCAGCTATGCCCGCCGCACGGGCGCGCGCAAGACTGGTCACAATGAACGCCGCGCCTTGGTTTACGCTAGAATTGGCGACCATTCGTTTGAGATAAGGAAAAGTGATCGGGCGGTTGTCGGCATCCGCAACGGTGATCGCGTCGGGTAAATGCTGCCGGTTGATCCAGGCGTTCGGATTGGAGGCGGCAACATCCGACATACCGGCCCAGATAACCCCGGTTTCGGCCTGCGCTTCAGCCAGCGATTGCCCCCACGCCGCGCGGGTCGCATTTTCATACAGCGGATAACAATCGGTTGGGGCGACAAGGTCATATTGCGCCAAATGGCCAATAGCACCCACAAGGGCCGATGTTATCCCACCATTACCCTCGGCTGCTTTGCGCATTAAATCGACGATTCCGCCGCCCGCCTGTTTTTCTCTGATCCGCTGCGCCGACGTCCGCAGAGCCTCTCCGCCGACAATGACGGCAACCTCAATCTCCCCAGCGCCAATCCGGTTGGCCGCGATGTTGAGGAATTCTATCGGCGCCTCCCCCGTTGGATGCCGCGATTGTTCAACAATGGCCGGTGTAATACCGAAATGCGTGACGAGTTTTTCAGCGCAGTTACCAAGCTGATGAAAGCTGATCTGACAAACAACCGAAATGCTATCCAGTGCCGAGATCCAGCCGCCGCCAGCATCCCTGTCGGCCCGCTCGAGTGACGCAACCATCAGGGCGAGCGAATCCATCTCGCACGCGCGATCGTTTATCTGGCCAACGCCAATGATAACCGGAATGCGCGCGGGATCGGTATTCATGGTCGTCACACTTTCAACTTTGTGATTGAACAGGATTTGGTCAGACCAAGCCCGCGCTTCATCGCCGGGTAAGCGCGGACGGTGGCGGCGGTCATCGCAAGTTCAAGCCGCACAGTTCGACCGTGTTTCGCCTCGATCGCATCCCCAAGCATAATGGCATCGGCGGACTGTGTGGCAATCGCGTGACCAAAATCGAACGCGGTTTTAAGGTCGCCTTCGGGCGGGTTCGACGCCAGAGCTGCGTTGACTACATCGCGCGCCACCCCGTCAGCTAGGGCACCGTAAGCACTGGTCAGGGCGCATGGCCCACAATCCTCGACAAGGGTCGCGCCGATACGTGCCATTGCCAGCATATCCGCCGCCGCATCATGGCGGTGCATGGTGACTGACATGAATGCCTGAAATTTTTCGAAGGCGTGGCCGGGCGCGCCTGCAATTTCATGAAAATATGCGGATTCATCCGGCGTTATGCGGTCAACTACGCTTAACATTATCGCTTTGGGAATGCCGGCAAACGTGATGCGTTGCCGAATGAACAAGATGCTAAGCCCGGTCCAAACCAGCAAGGGCGGACCAAGCACGCCCGGCGCGTCCTGCCAAAAAACATCGGGCGCACACACGCCTGTCATCACTTCCCAGACATGAAGGATGCCGTGCGCGGTCAACCACAGATTGCCTGCCACCGCCGCCAGCCAACGCCCGTTTGGCCAGCGCGCAGCATAAGCCAGCATCAAACCAGACGCGAGAAATGCCAAGCCGATATCGCGGATGAAATGCTGATTGGGCGGCCCCGTAAATTTGACGGTACCAACCGTTTGATACCAACCAAACGGGTCCAAAAGCATGAAGGAGCCATTGAACAAAGCAAAAGCCGCCACAAGTGCGATCAGAATTTGCGCCACTCTGTCTAGTGCATCGGGTTTTGTCATACTTACCTCGTGATTGAAACTGGACAGGCCGAAATAAAACCTCTGCATTGCTTGCCTCGAAATCGCGTGACCAGCGCCTGCACTTCTGGGGCTTCATCGGACCAATCCTGTTCCGAACAAATTGCCTCCTTATGCGCAAGAAGATGCCCTGATAACGTGCTTTCCCAATCTGGCTGCGCGGTGAGCACTTGTTCGCTCGTATACAAAAGATAATCGAGATAGTTGGTATAGCCCGCCTCTTCTCCTGTGCCCACAATCGCACAATAGTCTGGCGCTGCAAATTTTGGCTGGGCAATTGAAAGGTTCAGAAATTCGCGGTAAATATCGCGTGCGGATTGCTCTTTTTGAAGGCGCGTCGACGCATCAATTTGAACTTTGACACCGATCAACGCTGCAGCGGCAATGATCATTGTCGCAATTGCCGACAACGCCTGGATCGCTTTTATATTTTTTTCTAGCCATTTGGTCATGTGCGCGAACCCTTTGGCTGTTGCTGTGTGGCGCAGTGAATACCCCCGCCTGATTCCCCGATCGGGTCGAGATTTAACATCTCGATTATACGCCCCGGATAAATCGACTGGAGTTGCTCCTTCGCTTTGCCATCGGCCTTCTTATCGCCGAATTGGGCTGCGATCACGGCACCATTGCACACATAATAATTGACATAACTTGCGACAAAATCGGCATTATTTGAACGGATTTCGACCGCGTCATCAAGGCGAATGATCTCAAGCTTTCGCCCCAACGCATCGGTCGCATTTTTGAGGATTTCGAATGTCTCATGCCCCGAAATGGACCAGGGATCATCGCTATCCACGTTCCTGCCCAATTGGATCAAAACTTTCCCCGGCGCAACGAACCGCGCCAACGCGTCGATATGATAATCGGTAATGTCTTTGCCTTTGACGCCGGGTGCCCAGATCATTTTCTTGCCGCCGACCGCCGCAAGCAGGCGTTTGCCTACTTCGGCTTCATTCATTCGGTTGCGGTTGCGATTGACCCAGCTGCTTGCATGGGCAAGCATAGTCCCGGCCCCATCATGTTCAAACCCGCCTTGTTCACCCACAAGACCAGTTTCAAGCAAAGGTAGTCCCAATCGCTTGGCGATCTTTTCGGCGATCTGCCCATCATTCCCGTGAGCCTGCTTGTCACCCCAGCCGTTGAAACGAATATGCGACACCGCGAGTGCGCCCGCCTCGTCCCTCACAAACGTCGGGCCGGAATCGCGACACCAGAGATCGTCAGTCGGGATGTCCCACAGTTCAACCGCTTGGCTAAGCTTGCTCCGCGCTTCAACGTGATGCTTTGCCGCCGCCAGCATAGCAACGGGTTCATATTCGCTGATTGTGTTGGCAATGAGCGCAATACTCGACTGTACCCGGGCGAGCGACTTCCGGCCATAAACGTCAAGACTAACCGGCCACTGCATGAATGTGCGGTCGTGCGGTTCGGATTCCATCGGCATCTCGAAACCCTTGAGACGCGGATCACCGGGCATGGACTTGGCGTCGGCGCATCCCTGCACAGCCAGCGACACGGCCAGACCGGCACCAGAGGCAAGCAGGAAGCGCCGGTCAATCATCGGTCAGCCTTTGCGTGCCACAGGCTGCGGCGCGGGCGTCCCCATAAAGCGCGGGGCCGGGGCGGGTTGATCCATCATGTCCAGCTTGATGAATGTGCCTCGTTCCACGTTATGCGGATGGTCTAGCGCCTCGGCCATTGACAGGATCGTACCAAAGCAGATGTCGGTTCCCTCCATGATCGCCGCCCATTCATCGCGGGACTTGGTTTTGAAAATATCTGTAAGCCTTGCCTTGAGGACTGGCCATTGGCTTTTGTCCATTTGGTCGTCGAAAGCCGCA
>JANNWX010000208.1:0-1507 GCA_031409315.1 Sphingomonadales bacterium
GCCTCGAGCAGTTGGCATGATTTCCACACACTATTTTGTAGCGACTGATGGCGTCCAGCTTGCGGTCCATGAAACAGGAGAGGGCCGCCCGCTGATCCTGATCCATGGCTATTTCAGCGATGCGGAAACCAACTGGATCAAATTCGGCCATGCTGCATTGCTCGCCGAGAGCGGTTTCCGTGTCATCATGCCTGACCTTCGCGCACATGGGCAAAGCGACAAGCCGCATGATCCAGCATCCTATCCTAAGGATGTGCTGGCGCGTGACCAATTGGCGTTGATCGCACATCTGGGGCTTAATGATTATGATCTTGGCGGTTATTCTTTGGGCGCGCGAACCGTCGCCCGGATGTTGGCGCTTGGTGCAACGCCTCAGCGCGTCATAATTTCGGGTATGGGTTATGAAGGCCTGACGAATACTTCGGCCCGCGCCAGCCATTTTCGGAACATTCTTGAAAATGTCGACAATCATCCGAAGGGGTCGGCCGCATGGATGGCGGAGGCATTTTTGAAAACGACCGGCGGCGATCCCAAGGCGCTTGTCCGAATTCTCGACACATTTGTTGATACGCCAGATGATATATTGCGCCAATTCGACATGCCGGTGGCGGTCATCTGCGGCCAGGATGATCAGGACAATGGGTCGGCTCACAAATTGGCCGACATTTTGCCACAGGGCAAATTGATCACTGTTCCCGGCAATCATATGAGCGCAGTGACAAAGCCGGAATTGGCAGAAGCTATGGCAGATTTTCTCACTGCCTGACGTTCGTCGAAAACTCAGCGCATTCCGCTTGACCCGGCGCGCAACGATTGCCAATCGCTGCGTAACAAAATTTCAAGATGAGGATGTTTTCATGAAAATCGCAGTTTCATCGCTGGCTTTGGCGTTTTCGCTCGCCTTGGTTTCACCCGCCGCCGCCCAGAGTGCGCCAACGCGTGCCGATGCTGATAAATTCGTTGCCGATGCTGAGAAAACCTTGGCCGATTTTTCGATTTTCAACGCGCAAGTTAGCTGGGTGAACAACACCTATATCACAGAAGATTCCGATGCGATTGCGTCGCGTGTTGGCGCTCAGGGAACCGAAATGTCGGTCAAATTCGCCACGGAAGCGGCAAAATATATGGCCATTCCCGATCTCTCCTACGACACGAAGCGTAAGCTGGATTTTCTGCGCGGCGGGCTTGTTCTGCCCGCGCCGACGAAAGAAGGGGCGGCCGCCGAGCTCAATATAATCGCCACCCGCCTGAATTCGGCCTACGGGAAGGGGAAGGGCAGTTTGAACGGCGTGCCGATCAATGGCTCTGACATTGAAGAAAAGATGGGAACGTCGCGTAACCCCGATGAATTGAAGGAAATGTGGGCAAGCTGGCACAGCGATGTCGGCGGCCCGATGCGCGATGATTATGCAAAAATGGTGAGCATCGCAAATGAGGGTGCGCGCGACCTTGGCTATGCTGATGTCGGGGCCATGTGGCGTTCGGGTTATGATATGCCCGCCGATGA
>JANNWX010000209.1:0-2176 GCA_031409315.1 Sphingomonadales bacterium
AGTGAAAGGCCCAGTCACCCATCGCATCGGCGGTGAAGTCAAAAGTAACCTTGGCTCCCGGCAACACGTTGACGACATTCTTGCGCGGATATTGGCCTTTCTGCCCGTTCACCACCTCGAAAAAATGGCCGTGCAAATGGATCGGGTGCGGCATCATTGTGTGATTGATGAGGTTTACACGCACGCGTTCATTATGGCGGAACGGCAGCGGCTCGGTCTTCTCGCTATATTTCTCGCCGTCCATCGACCACATATAGCGCTCCATATTGGCGGTGAGGTGGACGTCGATTTCACGTGAGGGCGTGCGCTGGTCAGGATTGGGTTCAAGCGCGCGGAGCTGGCTAAGCGTCAGCACACGGTGCGGGACTTTCTCCAAACCCGTGGGTCGCTCACCATTCCGATCCATCGGCATCGGCGCAAGGCTGGCTACACCCGGCCCCATTTTGACCTGCGGTGCAACTGACGGGTCGCGCATGTTCATGGAGCCGTGATCCATTTTGCCCATCCCGCCATCCATTGCGGCCATTTCTTCTGGGGTCATCTTGCTATGATCCATGCCCGCCATATCGCCCCCGCTGCTTTTGGCACCGCTGCCATGATCCATGCCCATGTCTTTCATGGTCAGCAGAGGGCGTTCGCGAAGCAGCGGTATCGGTGCCACCATTCCCATTTGAGGGGCCAAAGTCGCACGGCATTGGCCTGACCGGTCAATAGACTCAGCGATAAAGGCAAATGGGATTGCTTCCTTAGGCTCGATGATCACGTCCCAAGTCTCGGCAACGGCAATCTGGAATTCGTCGGTTTCGACAGGCGTGAGCGGCAGGCCGTCGGCAGCGACTATCGTCATCGGCAAGCCGGGAACGCGGATGTTAAAATTGCTCATCGCCGCAGCATTGATAATGCGCAATCGCACGCGCTCACCCGGCTTGAAAATGCCGGTCCAATTGCCAACGCTATCATGGCCGTTGATGAGATAATGGTAATAGGCACCGGTAACATCGGCGATGTCGGTCGGGTCCATCAACATCTGGCCCCACATCATGCGTTCGGACAGCGGCTGATCCTCACCCTTGGCAAGGCCAGCAAAAGTCTGTTTGCGCTTGTTGAAATAACCTGCCTTTTGCTTCTGCTTGGTGAAGTTCACATGCGCGTGCGCGAAACTCCAGTCCGACAGCACCAAGACATGCTCGCGATCATAAGTGATCGGGTCTTTGCCCGCGGGATCGACGATCAGAGCACCATACATGCCCATCGCTTCCTGCATGTGCGAATGGCTGTGATACCAATAGGTGCCGTGCTGCTTCATCGGGAATTCGTAAGTAAAGCTCTCGCCCGGGCCGATGCCGGGATAGCTTACTCCGGGAACTCCATCCATGTGGAACGGGAGCAACATGCCATGCCAGTGAACCGACGTATCTTCATCGAGCGTGTTGCGCACAACCAGCTTTACATTCTGACCTTCACGAAGGCGAATGAGCGGCCCCGGGAGCGTCCCGTTAATCGTGTAGGCATGGCCCGTTTTCTTGCCGAGCCGGAACGCCGATTGCCCGACGCTGACTTCAATATTGTCGCCTGATAAAACGCCTGGCTGACCTGCAAGACTGTGCAACCCGTGCGATCCGCTTTTTGCCCAAGCAGGAAATAGAGGAGCAAGCGCCATGCCGCCGCTCGCAAGAGCTGCGCGGCGCAAAAGGTTTCGGCGATCAACCGGAGTTTTCAGTGTCATAGAGGGTCCAAATATAGGTTCTGATTACGATACGCAGGTCAGAGACTAATCCCTCAATAATTCGTTCAGTCTTGCGCGTGCGCGGTAAAGCCGGGTTTCGACGGTTTTCTCGGTCACGCCCAAGGCCTCGGCAGCCTCGGCCTGCGTCATACCTTCGATTGCACGAAGGACCAAGGCCTCGCGCAGCTTGGCAGGTAATTCGCTGATAGCAGTGCTGGTACGGCGCAATTCAGCCCGGGCGCCTGCTTCTGTTTCGGGTGAAGCGCACTCACTCGCTAGGTCGAAAGCATCTTCGATTGGCTGCGCGCGCGTGAAAAACGAGCGTACTGTCCGCCGCCTTGCCCAATCACGGCATTTGTTGATCGCAATACGCGAAATCCAGAGTTTGAACGGCCGCTCGCGGTCGTATCGCTTCAACGCGGCGAAACCGGCAACAAAGCTCTCCTGCGT
>JANNWX010000210.1:0-8670 GCA_031409315.1 Sphingomonadales bacterium
TCGCATAATCCAGCGCGGCATCCCAGGCGAGCCGAAATGCAAGCGCATCGAAATTGCGACGCAGCCGGTAGGCACTTTCCCGTGACTTCCCAACACGTTTGCACGCATCGTCAACGCAGCCGGTTTCGGCCAAAGCCGCAATATATTCTGCCTGTGTTTCTGGCGTCCAACCATCGTGGCGATAGCGGCGAGGAACGGGATCAAAAGAGAGAGTGGGGGAGGGGATGTCAAGTTCTTCCATAACGAAGCGAGTTAACCGTTATGGTTTGTTTTGTCAAGAACAAAATAAGAACATACAATCGAGACTTAGTATCGCACCTTGGTATTAGAGCAACCCACCGCCGAGCATCAGCCGGATCACACCGATAACGATAACGACAATGTTCAGGTTGCGCCCCGCAGTCCCGCCCGACATCGCGCCTAGCGCCAGTCCGACAGCGGCAATCGGGATTACAAGCCAGTTTGCCCATCCGAGCAACGGGATGAATGCGGGAATGGCAAGCAGCAAAGCAAACAAGCCGATGATGATGGAAATGATGTTTAACATAGCTGTATTATTCCACTAAGTCAGTATGAACGCAAGCCTTTATCCGTGTGCCCCAAAATGGTTGGCAATTGCGGTGCTGATCCGCAGGCACAAAGCATAGGATTGGGCAATCGGATCAATATAGGCCGACTGGATTCCGGCATAGGCCTGCGCATCATCATCAGGATAGTCGCTTGGTTCGGCGACTGTAAAATCGCGAATCGAGGGTGCCGAAACGGGATAGGCGCGGCGCAACTGGGCAACGGCTTCATCAATCCGCAACGTCAGGATCATTTCCAACACATCGTCACGGCTGACATCATTGCTGCGCGAAAAACTGGGTATCTGGACCGCGAGCAGAAACATGTGCTGCATGAGTGCCAGCCGTAGCGCATGAAGCACGCCCAGCGTCCGCCGGGTATTTTCACGTTCGGGATCGCTCACCGTTCCGGGCATCAGCTTCATTAGCCGGTGGAATTTCAACCCATCGACGCGCAACCGCGACGCCAGTGTGCGAAAGGTGCCAACCCGGTCATCGGCCTCCAGATGTTCGGCAAGCGCAAGACAGGGCGTTTCCAGATGCGCCTCAGTGCCGCGATAGGGGCGGCTGGCCCAATAGGCGCTGTTGAAAAGCTCGCCGTAAGCCATCAGCGATTTGATACTCGCCAGCGCGTTGGATGCGGCGATCATCCGGAAAATTGCGCGCCCACGCCGTGATGCTGCAATCAGGTCCGCAACCGCTTCTGGATCCTCGGCTGCCGACGTGCCGATACCGGCAATCACGTTGACCGGATATCCCAATTGCTGGAGGACGGCATTGTGCGGGATCGCCCTGATTTGCCGCAAACTCATCGTCCGGTCGGCGGACAGATCAGACTGTCGGCGCGATTTGCGCGAGCCCGTCTCGTTCAAGAGCCCCAGACCAAAGGCGGTGATTGCGCGGGCATAAGAGCGCGAGGCCAGGTAATCGCGCTGAACCCGCCGAATGCCACGATAGAAATCGAGGCTGACGTCGGTGCGGGTGTAAAATGGGTCTTCATCATCCGGCAAGGGTTCAACCTGCGATGTCGCAATCCGGGTTAGCGTTGCCAGCGCCAGTTCTGGCGTCTTGAAGAACAGGAAGCCGTCTCCGCCCTGAAAGCTGACTTCGGCTTCGATCCTGATGCCCGCACGGTCAAATTGCTGGCGGGTCCACGTGCTCAAGGGATAGCGTAACCGGTCGCGCATCGACGCGGGGTGCGCGCCGCGCCCCATCGATTCGCCGTGGGTGTTAAAAATAAGCGCGGCAACATCGGCCAGCCCGAACTGGACCATCGCCTTGGCCAGTCGCCCTTGCAGCCGTTCAATGGCGAGCGAAGCCGGTATCTGGCCTACGAAACGCCCGGCATCGGAAAAGCCGGTCTGGATCGAAACCCGCCCACGCAGTCTGGCATAGGCCTGATAATCACGCTCGTTTAACAGGGCTTCGAGGAAACGACCGCCATGTTCCATCGCGCTTTCAGTTTCAAACAAAGGGGACACATCGACCCGGTCTTCAATCCCGAACAATTTCGCAAAATACAGCGCGGCCAGTACGGTTTGCGGCTGTTCACATTCTGCGATCAGCATCCGGATCGGGCTGTCAGCGTCGATATGGTGAAGGATTTGCGCCATCGCCAGAAACTGTCGCAAAGCCGTGGTATTTTCGATTGCCAGCGCAGCAAAGTTGGACCGTAAAGGCTGCACCGTCCGGATCAGGTTGCGCATCCGGATCAGCGCGGTCTTGCTGCCGATGTCGAGCGTGTTTTCAGGATCAATCCGGCGGCGGATCGCATTGTGCAATTGCGCCGCGTTGATCCGGAAATGGATGCCACCCATTCCAAGCCCGTCGGCGCGCATCGCCGCGGCAAGCGTGAGCAAAGATTTGGCAAGGCCGGTTTCAGCCGTGGTGGCGTGGGCCTCAAGCGATGCGATGATCGCTGATAATGTGAGCAGTTTGCCCGGATCATCGGCGGTCAGCAGGTTGGCGGCACTCGACAAAGCCACCGGGTCGGACAGGTCGTCGGCAAACAGCGCCGCCATCTTTTGGCTGTGCGTTTCTGCTGCCTGCAAAATTGTGCCACTATCGCTTCCCGGCCAGAGTGCCGCCAGCGTCGTGTGATACCCGGCCAGCCGTTCGGCCTTTTCCATCAAGCGGTAGCGGATACTGGTTGACCAGCCGATATCGGTGCGGCCGTCCATGTCATAACCGACCCAACTGGCAAGGCGATATGGCACGGGTTTGATCTGTTGCCAGCGGTCGGGCCAGTGCCGCTGGGCCACATCAAAAATGATCGCGCACAAAGCGTCTCTGGCCGCTGCCCCTTGGCGCATTGCCGCCACCACTTGGGCATGTTCGCTGTCCAGCGTGATCGGTTCGCGGGTAGGATCGACACTGCACACTGTCGTCGCGCTCACATCATCGCTGCTGGCCGCCGTGGCAATGGCGAGGGCCTGTGCTTCGGTCAGCAGGAACGTGGGATGGCCGGTGAAGACAGCGTGCATCAAAGGCTGTGACCAGCGCGCGTTAAACGCGTCGAAATCGGTCGCGGATTGTTCGACAATATCGGCAAATACGGCGCGGTTATCATCCAACCCCACCGGGGACAGCAGGTGTTGCAACCGGCGGGCCCGGCTTTGCAAGGCCTCACATTCGAGATCAGCAACCAGCGCCGATACGGCCTTGAGATCGGTTTTTCCACTTTCCAGATCGCGCGATATATCCAGCCCCAATTGAAACACCGGGTTGAATAGCGGCGTTTGCGCGGTAAGTTTGTGCAGTTCCTGCAACCGGTCCCGCAGTGGGTCGGCCGCGCTCATCGGTTCAACGCTGCGCAGACCTGCGCCGCATTTTGAATAGCCTTTGTATCGGGTTCGCCTTTGCCCACGACCCAGCTTCCGCCAACGCACAGAACCGGATCGACGGCCAGCCAATCGGGCGCGCTGGCCAAAGTAATGCCGCCGGTGGGGCAGAAATGACACTGGCCAAACGGCGCGGCAAGGGCCTTGAGTGCAGGCAATCCGCCGCTTGCTTCTGCGGGGAAGAATTTGAAATGCGACAGTCCTAGATCAAGCCCGCGCATGATATCTCCGGCATTGGCAATGCCGGGCAGGAAAGGAATGCCGCTGGCGATGGCCGCCTGCCCGAGAGGTGCGGTCAACCCCGGCGACACGATAAATTGCGATCCGGCGTCGATGCTGGCGCGCAGATCAGCCTCATTCAGGACAGTCCCGGCCCCGACGATGGCGCCTTCGACCTGTGTCATTTCGCGGATCACATCGAGGGCCGCTGCGGTGCGCAAGGTTACTTCCAGAACGCGCAGTCCGCCTGCAACCAAGGCGCGAGCAATCGGTCGAGCATGCGCCACATTGTCTATCACCAGCACCGGGATGACCGGGCTGGTGCGCATGATAGTTTCAATTGAAATCATGTCCGATGTTCCTTGGCAAAGGCGGCGGCGGCACCGAACAGGCCGGGCTGTGGATGGGTTAACAGCATTACAGGGATTGATTCCATCCGTTTTTGGTATCGTCCCTTGTCACAAAAACGCGCATGAAATTTGCTAGTGACCAATTTAGCGCTGAGCCGGTTGGTCAGGCCGCCTGCTAAAACGACGGCGAGTGATCCGTGCGCTAGCGCCAAATCCCCAACAATCGCCCCGTAACTGGCCAGAAACAGATCAAGCGCCAGCACGGCCTGCCCCTCTGTTCCGTCAATGGCGGCGGCCCAAAGATCGGCGTCGCTGCGCCCATCATCCGGATTGGCGGCGCGCACGATATTGCCCAGACCGGGGCCAGACACGACCCGTTCAGTGGACACGCGGCCATGATGGGCTGCCAAGTCCGCGCAGACCTTTTGTTCACCGGCGTCAAGGGGCGCGAAATGGATGTGCGCGCCTTCGGTTTCGATGATTGTGGACTGTCCGTGTCGCCTTGCGATGATGGCGACGCCCAATCCTGTTCCCGGGCCGATGACCGAGATTTGACCCGACGACGGCAGGGTGATTTCGGGGCCGAAAAGCGGAAGAAAAGCGTCTGTGCCCAGCGCATCAACGCCGTGGGCCATCGCCCCGAAATCATTGACCAATGTGATCTGATCCAGCCCGAGCGCCTTGGGCAGATCGGCAGGATCAAATGCCCAGTGCGAATTCACAAATGTCACCGGCCCGTTGGTGATCGGTGCGGCAACCGCAATCGCGGCTTTTTTTGGTAATGGTGCACCGATCATCTGGCCAAACTTTTCCCACGCGTTTTCGATGCCGGAATAGTCACATGTTTTCAGAACCACCGGTTCGCCTATGGCTGTGACTGTGCCGCTGTCGACTTTGGCCAATGCAAAACGGGCGTGCGTGCCGCCAATGTCAGCGGCAACGATGCTGGTCATAGACCCGCTGCAGCCAGCATGGCACAGGCGCCCAGTTCGGCCCCGTCCGCGCCAAGCCGCATCATCGCAAACAATTCGCGGCCCGTTCCATCGACAAACAAGGGAGCCTCTACGGCTGTGCGCGCATCCAAAATGGCCTGATCGACCAGCACATCAAGGGTTCCGTCATGCCCACACAGGCGAATCACATCCCCGTCACTAAGGCGCGACAGCGGCCCGCCGCCCAGTGCCTCTGGCGTGACGTGGATCGCGGCTGGAACCTTGCCCGACGCACCCGACATCCGGCCATCGGTGACAAGGGCAACCTTGTATCCCTTGTCCTGCAATACCCCTAAAGCGGGCACCAATTTGTGCAATTCTGGCATGCCATTGGCGCGTGGCCCCTGAAACCGGACGACGACGATCATATCCCGGTCGAGTTCGCCCGCCTTGAACGCGGCCTGCACAGCTTCTTGCGTCTGGAAAATCCGGCACGGGGCCTCGATGGTCCACCGTTCCTTGTCGACCGCACTTGTTTTGAACGTGCCGCGCCCCAGATTGCCTGTCACCAGCCGCATGCCGCCATCGGCCTGAAACGGATCGGCCGGGGTGCGTAGCATCGTATCATCGGCGGTCACGGCCGGGGCGTCACGCCAGATGAGTGTTTCGCCGTCCAGAACAGGCTCCTGCCCGTAAGCCGTTAGGTCATCCCCAGCGACAGTCATGATGTCGCGGTGAAGCAATCCTGCGTCCAGAAGCTCGCGGATGGCAAAGCCGATACCGCCCGCTGCATGGAAATGGTTCACATCGCCTGATCCGTTGGGATAGACCCGGGCGATCAGCGGCACGGCGGCTGACAATTCGTCAATATCCTGCCAGTCAATGCTGATCCCGGCGGCCCGGGCAATTGCCGGGATATGGAGTGCGTGATTTGTTGAGCCCCCTGTCGCCATCAGGCCAATACAGGCATTGACCACGGCCTTTTCATCAACGCACAGGCCAAGTGGCCGGTAATCATCGCCGTCCTTGCCGATTTCAGTCAGCCGGTGGACGGCGGCCCGGGTCAGCGCGGTGCGCAATTTGGTGCCGGGATTGATGAAGGCCGCGCCGGGCATATGCAGCCCCATCACCTCCATCAGCATCTGGTTTGAATTGGCTGTGCCGTAAAATGTGCAGGTGCCTGCGCTGTGATAGGATGCGGATTCTGCCTCCAGCAGTGCTGCGCGATCCAATTTACCTTCGGCATAAAGCTGGCGGACGCGCATTTTCTCCTTGTTGGGAAGCCCCGATGGCATTGGCCCGGCTGGCACAAGGATCATCGGGATATGGCCAAAACGCAGCGCCCCGATCAACAGGCCGGGCACAATTTTGTCGCAAATGCCGAGCAAGGCAACGCCTTCATACATCGCGTGGGACAGCGAGACAGCGGTCGCCATTGCGATGGCGTCGCGGCTGAACAAAGAAAGCTCCATCCCAACCTGACCTTGGGTCACGCCGTCGCACATCGCGGGCACGCCGCCGGCAACCTGCGCGGTTGCGCCAACCTCCCGCGCGAACAGCTTCATCTGTTCGGGGTATCGACCGTAAGGCTGATGCGCGGACAACATGTCGTTAAAGGCGGTGACGATGCCAAGGTTGATTGCCTTGCCGGATTGGATGGCAGGTTTGTCATCGCCCGACGCTGCAAAGGCATGGGCCAGATTGCCGCATGACAGGGCAGTGCGCGCAATTCCGCTTTCCCCTTCACGCGCGATCATATCCAGATAGCGGGTGCGGCCCGGCTTGCTCTTTTGGGTGATGCGCGCGGTAACGGCTGCGATGGTCGGGTGAAGGGCCATCAGGCGCACCAGTGGATGTCGATGGCCTGTTCGGCATCCGCAAGCACACGGCCAATGGGAAGCGGCGAGAGTGGTCCGTCCTTGATTGCTTGTTCCACCAGCGCCCGTTTGTCGTTTCCGGTCACAACGACGGTCAACGTCCGCGCCGAGAGAATGGCGTGCCGGGTCAACGTGACGCGCGCGACCGGCGCGTCGGCAGGCATCGGATCGGGACGAACGCCCACCGCCCGTCTGACCTTCGGCGCGTTCAAAGCATCGTCCATATCGGGCCCGGCAAAAATCGACGCCGTATGACCGTCGCTGCCAACCCCAAGCCAGACCAGATCGGGTGGCCAGTGCAAATCTTGCAACCGCGCGTCGGCGGCGTTGCCGGCCAGTTTATGGTCAGCATTGTCGCTGCCAATGGGCAAGACACGCGCGCCTTTTGCCATGAAAAACTTGGCAAGCATCCCCGCGTTGCACATCGGATCGCTGACCGCGACCAGCCGGTCATCGGTTGGAATGATGGTCACATGTTTCCAGTTGATTTTCGCCTGCGCCAGTTTTTCATACGCGCCCAGTGGCGTCTTGCCGCCGGGCAGGGCAATCAACGCCTGACCACGGGCATCTAGTGCGCTTTCAATGATGAAGCCAACGTCTCCGGCCACCGCCTCTGCCAGTTCGTCCAGATCTTCATAATCCCACCACTCGGCTTCAATCATTCCAACTCACTCCGTCTCTTTCGCTAAGGGCAACGGCGGCGGAGGGACCCCAGCTGCCGGCTGTATAGGCTTTGGGGGTGAGGCCGCTGTCTGTCCAGCCCGCGCGGATCGCATCAACCCAATTCCACTGCGCCTCAACCTCGTCGCGCCGGACGAATAATGTCGGGTCGCCTTCGATCAGATCAAGCAACAGCCGTTCATAGGCGATCCGTTTACGCGCACCAGCAAAGGCATTGGGCATCGAAATATCGAGCGGCACTTCACGCAGCCGAATGCCTTCGCGGTCCAGCCCTGGAACCTTGGCCATCACGGTTAACCGCACATTTTCTTGCGGTTGCAAGCCGATGATCAGTTTGTTTGGTTGCGACACGGCGCCCTTTGACGCGAAGATCGAATGGGGAACCGGTTTGAACTGGATATAGATTTCCGATTTGCGTTCGGGCAGCCTTTTGCCGGTGCGCAGGAAGAACGGAACCCCCTTCCAGCGCCAATTATCGACATAGGCCTTGAGGGCGACGAACGTCTCGGTGTCCGACGGCTTGCCCAGTTCGTCGCTATAGCCCGCAACCGCCGCGCCATCGATGGCCCCAGCCCCATATTGCCCAGTGACGCTGTGGCCGGCCTCAACCGGGCGTAAGGACCGCAGCACCTTGACCTTTTCATCGCGGATGGAGGTGGCGTCAAACTGCGCGGGCGGTTCCATAGCGACAAGCGCGAGTAATTGCAGCATGTGGTTTTGAACCATATCCCGGATCGCCCCGGCGCTGTCGTAAAATCCGACGCGCCCTTCAAGGCCGACGGTTTCCGAAATGGTAATCTGCACATGATCGATACTCGCGGCATCCCACAGCGGCTCAAACATCCGGTTGGCAAAGCGCAGGGCCAGCAGGTTCTGGACTGTTTCCTTGCCCAGATAATGGTCGATCCTAAACGTCCGTTCTTCGGGAAAAACCCGCGCCACCGCATCGTTGATATGGCGACTGGATGCGAGATCGCTGCCCAACGGTTTTTCAAGCCCGATACGGCATGTGTCACCGGCAAGGCCGCAGGACTGAAGCCCGGAAATCGTTGATTCAAACAAGGTGGGCGCGGTTGATAGGAAAATGGCCAGGCCGGTGTCGATGGGGCCAACTTTTTGTGCAAGTGCGGCAAATCCGTCGGGTTTGGACGCGTCGAGCGGTTGATAGGACAGGCGCTTTAGAAAGGCGTCGATCTGGCCGGGGG
>JANNWX010000211.1:0-3074 GCA_031409315.1 Sphingomonadales bacterium
GGATAGAAATAATTCTTACGATCAAACCGGCTCCACCGGTTGATCTGCGCGCCAATTGCCATGCCGGTGCGCACGGCCTGCCGCACGCATTCACCGTTCAGGACGGGGAGCATGCCGGGCATTGCGGCATCAACCAACGAGACTTGGCTGTTCGGCTCTGCCCCAAAAGTTGTGGCCGCACCCGAAAAGAGTTTGGCGTTGGATGTGATCTGGGCATGAACTTCCAAGCCGATCACGACCTCCCATTCGCCCGTTGCGCCTTGGATACGGTATTCGCTCACCACCACTTCTCCGCTCTTGCCGTAAACCCGGCGCGCTGCTCAATTGCCATTCCAGCGTTTAATACGCCCTGTTCATCCAGCGCCTTGCCGATGATCTGGAGCCCCAAGGGAAGCCCCTGCCCGTCCAATCCGGCTGGAACCGACATCGCCGGCAGTCCGGCAAGCGAGCTTGGCACGGTGAACACGTCATTGAGATACATGGCGAGGGGATCGTCCGACTTCTCACCCAATGCAAACGCAGCACTTGGCGCGGTTGGCGTCAGGAGCAGATCACAACTTTCCCAAGCGCGATCGAAGTCCTGCGCGATCAACGCCCGCACTTTCTGCGCTTGGGTGTAATAGGCGTCATAAAACCCGGCTGACAGCACATAGGTGCCGATCAATATGCGCCGCTTCACCTCTGGCCCGAAACCCGCAGCGCGGGTGGCAGCATACATATCCTGCAAACCCGCACCGTCAGGCAAGTCCCGCAATCCGTATCGCACACCGTCATACCGAGCGAGGTTTGATGAGGCTTCGGCGGGTGCAATGATATAATAAGCGGGCAGCGCATATTTGGTATGGGGAAGAGAAACCTCAACGATTTCCGCTCCCGCATCCTTCATCCAAGCAATGCCCTTTTCCCACAAAGCATCGATTTCGGGGGGCATGTTGTCTACGCGGTATTCCTTGGGGATGCCAATCCGTTTACCACGCAGATCACCCGATAGTGCCGCTTCCCAATTGGGGACGGGCAATTCGAGCGAGGTTGAATCCTTTGGATCAAAGCCCGCCATATTTTGCAGCATAATCGCGCAGTCGCGCACATCGCGCGCCATTGGCCCCGCCTGATCAAGCGAGCTGGCAAAGGCAATGACGCCCCAGCGCGAACAGCGGCCATAGGTCGGCTTTATGCCCGAAATGCCCACGAATGATGCTGGCTGACGGATCGAACCACCGGTGTCCGTTCCTGTTGCCGCCGGACAGAGACGTGCGGCAATGGCAGAGGCCGATCCGCCCGATGATCCACCCGGTGCAAGCGCAGCATTGCCGCCATCGTTGCGTTTCCACGGGCTGATGACGTTGCCGAAATAGCTGGTTTCGTTGGACGACCCCATTGCAAACTGATCCATATTGAGTTTGCCAAGCATGCCCGCGCCCGCCGCCCACAGTTTGGCCGAAACGGTCGATTCATATTGCGGCGTGAAGCCTTCAAGAATGTGGCTACCCGCTGTCGTTTGAACGCCCTGTGTGCAGAATAAATCCTTCATCCCGATGGGAACGCCAGACAGAGGCTTCAGATTGCCTTGGCTGCGGTCATGATCTGCTTCGTCGGCGGCGGCATTCGCATGGTCAGGTGTCTCAACGATAAACGCATTCAGCACCTTTGCGGCAGCAACATTTGCATTGAACGCATCTGCCACTTCGCGCGCAGAAAAATCACCAGCGCGAAAACCATCACGGAGTGCTGCGACGGTCAGATCGGTCAAATTGGTCACTATTCAATCACTTTCGGAACACCAAAAAAGCCGTGCTCGGCGGCAGGGGCATTGGCGAGAATTTTGTCACGGGCATTCCCATCACTCACCACGTCTTCGCGCAGGCGCAGAACGTTTGGGATCACCGCCGTCATCGGCTGGACTGCGGACGTATCCACCTCCCCTAGCTGTTCAATCCAGCCAAGGATATTGTTGAGTTCTGGCACCATCGCCTCCACTTCCGCGTCGCTGGCTGCGATCCGGGCGAGTGAGGCGATCTTGCGGACGGTTGCATGATCGACTGACATGATTTTCCCACTAGCTTGGATCGGCAAGCGATCCAAGCGCGCCACTAACAGCGGCACCACTGGCCTGCAAGCCGATGCACAGCTAGATGAACAAGATAATGACTCGTGCCCGTGTTCTTTTGCTCAACCCCGCCCTTGGCTCGCTCGACTACCGGGTGCCGCGCGGCATGGCTGTCGAACCTGGGTCGATCATTCTGGCACCACTTGGTCCACGGCAAATAGCTGGCGTTGTATGGGAAGCGGACTCATTGCCCGCATCAGGCGAGGTTGGCGACAACAGGTTACGAAATCTGCTTGCCGTCTACGACCTTCCACCGCTTGGCGCACCGCTGCGCCGTTTGATCGAATGGACGGCGAATTACTATCTCTCGCCGCCCGCTGCTGTGCTCCGCATGGCCTTGTCCTCTACATCTGCGTTTGAAGGCGGGCCGACGGTTGTTGAATATCGGCTGAGCGGCTCATCGCTTCCCAAACTCACCCCTCAAAGGGCGCAGGCCATAGAGCGTATTGGCGAACGTCAGGGCCTCATCCGCGAACTTGCAACCATTGCCGACGTTTCTGAAGCTGTCATTCGCGGTCTGGTGAAAACCGGCGTGATTGAAGGGGTTGAAGTCAAACTCGACAGCCCTTTCAGCCCGCCTGATCCTGATTTTTTCCAACCTTCATTGTCAGCGGAACAAAATGCTGCCGCCAACAGCCTGAAAGCATCGGTCAAAGCGCGCGCATTTGCCCCGGTCCTGCTCGACGGCGTAACTGGCTCTGGCAAGACCGAGGTCTATTTTGAGGCCATCGCGCAGGCCTTACGAGATGGCCAACAGACTCTGGTGCTGCTGCCCGAGATTGCGCTGACCGAGCCATTTCTGAGGCGGTTTGAGGCGCGTTTTGGCCATGCGCCTGTCTCGTGGCATTCAGACCTGCGTCAATCGCAGCGTCGGCGCGCGTGGCGGGCAATTGCCAGTGGAGAGGCACTGGTCACGGTTGGTGCGCGCTCTGCATTGTTCTTGCCCTACCGCAATCTTGGCCTGATC
>JANNWX010000212.1:0-14039 GCA_031409315.1 Sphingomonadales bacterium
GAACGGGGAAGCGTCAAAATAATTTCCAATAAACCTGCGCGCCACCATAGGCCTCATCCATGACGCTTCAATGAACGAGCTGCATAAACCCTTCGTTCACGGCGCAAAAATGGCCCCCATCAATCCTGCTTAACGATCAAATGCCTTGGGGAGACTGCCTTCCTTGGGCGCTGCGTAGCGCGCGCGGAGCCGGGTCTGACGGGTTTCGAGCGGTTGTTTGACCCCGTCGATCCAAACCGCCTCGACACCCGATGTCACTTCCAGCGGATCCCCATCCCAGATGACAACATCGCCGCGCAGCCCAGACTTTAACGATCCGATTTCAGTGTCCATGCCCATAACGCGGGCGGGTTTCGATGTGATCGCAGCAAAGGCATCATTCCAGTTGAGGCCCGATGCCCCCGGCACTTTGGTCAGCGCGACGAGATTGCCAGCATATTGTGCCGCCAGCATTGCTTGGCGCGTATCGCTGTCGTCGATCATTCCGATTGCCACGGTCACCCCCGCTGCGGCCATCCGGCCGACGTTGGATTGGGTCGCCGCAATCTGTTCAAAAGAGCCCGGCAGATCATTCAGGGCCGACGCAATGACCGGCACTTTGGCCGCAGCAATCTGGCCCGCAACGCGCCATCCTTCGGTCACGCCAACCAGCACCAGGTCAAGGGCCGGAAATTCGCGCTTTAGTCCCAAGACAGCAATGATGTCTGTCGCACTTTCAACATGAATGACAAGCTTGGTCTGCCCGGAAACGACCGGAACCAGCGCGGCGGCATCAGCTGGTTTTAGCTGTGCGTCGTCGCGCAGTTTTCCCAACTGATATTCCTTTGCCTCGGCCAGCGCGTTTCGAAAAGCCGCAAACAGCGCAGGCCTGCTGC
This sequence comes from Sphingomonadales bacterium, assembly GCA_031409315.1. Classification (GTDB taxonomy): domain Bacteria; phylum Pseudomonadota; class Alphaproteobacteria; order Sphingomonadales; family Sphingomonadaceae; genus Aquisediminimonas. The sequence continues at coordinate 876 of JANNWX010000212.1, forward strand.
CCCCGGACAGTCGCGCTCCCGCTTCGCCAAATTCGGCAAACTGGAACAGGCGGGCACGGGTGACGGCATCCCGGTCAGCACCAGTGTCAATCATCGCACCTTGGCCACCAAATAGCGTCGCCGCTGCATCAGGTGAGACGATAGCGCGGGTTACGCCCGCCGCCCGGTTGATCGCAATTGCCGCGACGTCGGGATTGATCGCGGGCGCAATATCGAGCGACGCATTGAACGGCGACCCCTTCGCGCTGCTATCATTGCTCGGGTCTACGGCATCAACACCAGCAAGACCCAGCCGGGAAAACCCGGCGACGATACCGGGCGTCACCCATTTGCCGTTGGCGTTGATCACGGTTGCGTTGGCCGGGATGGTCACAGTCTGACCTGCGGCCATTATCCGGCCATCGCGGATGACCACAGTGCCGCCGTCGATAGGGGCGGTTCCGTCACCAATCACCAGCTTGCCGCCGGTTATTGCCACCGTTTGGGCGTTCGCGCGGTATCCGATGAAAGCGCCAATCATTGCAAGGCCTAAGCCCAGGATAGCCCTCCACGAAGCGCGTTGGATTGATCGATTGCCCGGCTTCATTTCACATCTCCTTCGCCGGGCTGGCCGAGTTCAAAGTCACTCACCGGCCGGCGTTTGGGATCACCCGAGTCATACATGAGTGCGCCGTCGACCCAGACTTTTTCGGGCCGCGTATACACGCTGAGCGGATCGCCATTCCACAACACGAGATCGGCCATTTTCCCAGATTTCAAACTGCCGGTCTTGTCCGCTATGCCCAAGGCCTTCGCCGGGTTGTAGCTAAGCCATGTCCAGGCCACTTCGTCGGCAATCCTGATCCCCATCCGCCGCCCGTCCGCCAGCGCCTTGGCTGCTTCTTGGTTGAGCCTCTGGATACCGTTGGCATCGTCGGAATGGACTATCGCGCAGGCCCCGGCATTATGGACCAACGGAACATTTTCGTTGATCGCGTCATAGGATTCCATTTTGAACCCCCACCAATCCGCCCACATCGCCGAACAAATGCTGTTTTCTTTCAGCATATCGGCAATTTTATAGGATTCGACTGCGTGGTGGAATGTCGATACTTTATAACCAAATTCTTTTGCCATATCGATGACTTGGGCCATTTCGTCGGCGCGGTAACAATGGTTGTGGACCAGAATTTCGCCTGACAAGACGGCAGCCAGCGTTTCCAACTGGAGATCACGGGTAACCGTTTCACCCTTGTCGAGCTTGCGCTTATACTCGGCCGCCTTGATCCATGTCTGGCGATTGACCGCCATATTGCCCATCCGCGTGGCGGGCATCTGATTGCGGGTGCCGTAAACGCGCTTTGGGTTTTCGCCGCACGCCATTTTCAGGCCGTAGGGCGCGTTCGGGAATTTCATCCCTTGGACGGTGCGGGCATAGACATTTTTCAAAACAACCGAACGCCCGCCAAACAGATTGGCAGAACCAGGAAGAATTTGCAGCGCCGTCACCCCGCCATTTGCCAGCGCGCGGCTGAAACCCGGGTCTTGTGGCCAGACACTATGTTCGGCCCACACTTCGGCGCGCACCGGCCCTGTCGCTTCATTGCCATCATCATGCGCCGCAACGCCGGGCGAAGGATAATCGCCCAGATGCGAATGGACGTCGATGATGCCGGGCGTCACCCATTTGCCGCTACCATCAATCACCGTTGCACCCGCAGGCACCGGCGTATCCGCGCCGCCAACACTGGCTATCTTCCCGTCGGCAAAAACAACCACGCCGCTGTCGATCCGGCCCCCTTCACCGTCATAAATGGTCACACCCCGGATCGCCGTCGCGACGCCGGGATACGCTTTATAGGTCGACGGATAAGGGTCTTTGTTGAGAGGCGCCGGTTTTGCACTTGCCGATTTGGCGGGCGGAGTCGAAGTGCTGCAACCGGCCAAAACAAGCGCGGCGGAAATCACAATGAGGCGCATCAATTTGTCACCTCTGTTGCCGAGCCTTCGTCGGCCAATGTATCCAGATGCATGAGCTTCTTGATCAAAGGCGAAATGACGAAAACGGCTATACCCACGCCAATCGCGATCCACCCGATCGTTGTATAGACGTCCAGCACCGTCTGCTGGCTTGCCGCTTCGCCGCTGGCACTCTCCGCACCCGTCGCCGCAGCGATCAGGCCAGCCGAAAAATTTCCGGTCGCAGACGCGAAGAACCACGTGCCCATGATCAGACTTGCCATGTTGGCGGGCGACAAACGGTTCATCGCCGATAGACCAACTGGAGAGAGGCAAAGCTCACCCGTCGTGTGCAGCAGATAGATCAGGAAAATGAACAGAACCGGAGTTGCGACGCCGCTCGATGCGCCCGCAACAAGGACAAGAAAGCCGAGTCCAAGCTGAGCCAAGGCCAATCCGAACTTGGCCGGCGCGGACGGTTCCAGCCCTTTGCGCCCCAACCAAACCCAGAGAGCTGCAAAAATAGGCCCCAGCAGCACAATGTAAATTGCGTTGATGGATTGGAATACCGACGCTGGAACCCCTGCCCTATCGACATAGCGATCAGTGTAGAGATTGAGCGAAGAGCCAGCCTGTTCAAAAAGCGCCCAAAACAATATTGAACCTATGATCAGGAAAAGTGCTGCGAAAATCCGGTCCCGATCTTCGGTTGGAAGCTTTACGACCGCCGTCCAGAGCACATAGGCAACAAGAGCCGCACCCGAAATGCCCAGCACGGTTCCAACCACGTCCTGATATTGGATGAGGAGCCAGACAATGCCGACAGCGGCAAAGCCAACCAGATAAATCAGCCATTCGAATTTAAGTCCTGCCACCCGCTGGGACAAGCGCGCCGGATCGGGCGACTCGCCTTTTCCCAACAGCAAGGGTTTGCCCCACATGAACACGAACAAACCGAAAAGCATTCCCACGCCAGCCGCCCCAAAGCCGTATGACCAGCCATACGTCTCACCCAGATAGCCACAAAGCAGGGCACCAAGAGCCGCGCCAAGATTTATACCGACGTAGAAAATGGTATAGGCGCTATCCCTGCGAATGTCGGTCCGCGAATAAAGCTGCCCGACAATGACAGAGATATTTGCTTTCAAAAATCCCGACCCGACGATGATGAATGCGAGGGCAAGCCAAAAGACATTGAGCGCCGCGCTTCCCGTTCCGCCTTCGCCTTCAACGCCCATCAGAAAATGGCCGAACGTCAGCAGGATCGCGCCGAACAGGACGGCCTTTCGCTGCCCAAGATATCTGTCTGCCAGATAGCCGCCGATGACCGGTGTGATATAGACGAGGGCGGTATATGCACCATAAATCACGCTCGCCTTTTCATCATCGAAAAGCCAATGTTTTGTCAGGTAAAAAATCAAGAGCGCCCGCATGCCGTAATAGGAAAAACGTTCCCACATTTCGGCGAAAAACAAGACAAACAGGCCCTGTGGATGGCCGAGCAGCGTTTTTTCTTGAACAGAAGTCGTCATGGCGCTTTGCGCTCCCCTCAAAATTGGTCATGGCCGGTGACCCGGCTCGATTGGGCGCGACACTAGCGCAGAAATTGCGTGTGTGAAGAAGAATATTACGCGGATTTAGAGCGGGCGACGTTTTTCGGGAATCAGCGGCGCCTTACGGGCTTTTTTCTCAGCGATTTCGGCCAGCGTGAAGCGGGCAAGACCGAGTCTGGCTTTGCGGCTCAAATGCGTCCCGTCGGCCAGAATGCCGGCATTGGTTTTGCGCTCAAACCGGTCCCAGAACCGGATTGCCCGATCACCGTCATAGCCCGCCCGGACCAGCAGATAGAGCCCCCAATAATCCGCGTCGGCCTCTGTTTCGCGGACAGCGCTGCGGTTGCGCCCGATCCGGTCAAGCAAGGTGCGGTGGTGGCGGACATTATGGGCAAACTCGTGCGCGATCAGCATCGCCAGTTCATCATCATTGGCCGCAAAATTGGCAGCATTGCCTGTCAATTGAACATAGGTCCCGTCCGCGCTGGCATTCAATTTACGCCCCGGAATGATCTGGAACCGTGATGCGCAGCCCGCAGCAGATGTCAGAATGAGGGTGCGTTTGTCACCACCGCGCAAGACCAATAAGCGGACGGGCTGACCCGCAGAGGCCGTTTCAAGACTGTCTTCAGCGTGTCGCACCACGCGGTAGTCGGACCTGTCGGTGACCAAATTCAGCACCGGCTGGTCATTGACTGCAAGGATGGCATCGTCGGGCAAAAGCCCATCCCGCTGCGCAGCGCTATCGGCCACGACTGACTGAACCACTGGATAGCCGCCTGCGGTAAAGCGAGGCGCAACGGCCTTGCGGATCTCAGGAGCGTATTGGCCAAGGCTGTGGAGGATCATCCCGGTTTGGGCAGCATGTTTGTCACAAAGATCAACATTTACCGTTGCAAGCCGATAACCGATCGTTGCAACCCGCTGGTCTAGCGCAAACAGCGCCTCTAACCCCGGATCGACGGTGGGCGTTGCTGCGACCAGAAGGACGCACAACAAGGAAGCAAACAGGCGGCGCATTCCCCCCAAATTAACCCCACCCTTGAAAAGCGCAACCGGAGCGCCCCATATTCCGTCCATGAGCGAAACCCCAAAATGGCACGGCACCACAATATTATCCGTGCGCAAATCCGGCAAAGTGGTGATTGCTGGCGACGGTCAAGTCTCAATGGGCAACACCGTGATGAAGCCCAATGCGAAGAAAGTCCGCAAGCTTGGTGACGGATCGGTCATCGGCGGCTTTGCAGGCGCCACGGCAGACGCCTTCACCTTGTTCGAGCGGCTGGAACGCAAACTTGAACAGTTCAATGGTCAGTTGATGCGCGCTGCGGTCGAACTGGCCAAGGACTGGCGGACCGACAAATATCTCCGCAATCTGGAGGCGATGATGATCGTTGCCGACAAGGATGTGACGCTGATCCTGACGGGTAACGGCGATGTATTGGAGCCAGTTGACGGGATTGCGGCCATCGGCTCGGGCGGCAATTTCGCCCTTTCGGCGGCGCGCGCGCTCCAGGATTATGAGAAAGACGCCGAAAAACAGGCGCGCAAATCGATGGCCATCGCCGCCGAATTATGCGTGTTCACCAACGATCAGTTGACTGTCGAGACGCTCAACAGCGCATCTTAATTTTCGCGGGAATATCCTAAAATATGCAAAACAGCCTTACCCCCAAAGCCATTGTGGCCGCACTTGACGCGCATATCATTGGCCAGACCGAAGCGAAGCGCGCCGTGGCCGTCGCTCTGCGCAATCGCTGGCGTCGTCAGCAATTGCCCACCGAGTTGCGCGACGAGGTAACGCCCAAGAACATTTTGATGATCGGGCCCACGGGCTGCGGCAAAACCGAAATTTCCCGCCGACTTGCCAAGCTTGCCGATGCGCCGTTTGTGAAGGTGGAGGCAACCAAATTCACCGAAGTCGGCTATGTCGGGCGCGATGTCGAACAGATTGCCCGTGATCTGGTTGAAGAGGCGATCCGGCTAGAAAAGGAACGGCGGCGCGCATCAGTCAAGGACAAAGCCGAAGACGCCGCAATGGCCCGCTTGCTCGATGCGCTGACCGGCAAGGATGCGTCGCAAGCCACGCGAGAAGCCTTCAAAAAGCGATTTGAAGACGGTCATCTCGACACCACAGAAATCGAGATTGAAATCGAAAATGCCCCGCAAATGCCGTTTGAAATTCCCGGCGGCGGAGGCGGGGTCGGCATGATCAATTTGAGCGACATGATGGGCAAGGCGCTTGGCAAGCAACCGATGAAGCGCCGCAAGATGACTGTGCCTGCGGCGTGGGCCAAACTGATCGAGGAAGAGTCGGACAGTCGCCTTGATCAGGATGAGTTAAGCCGCACCGCGCTGGCCGATGCAGAAGCCAATGGCATCGTCTTCCTCGACGAGATTGACAAGATCGCAGTCAGCGATGTGCGCGGCGGATCGGTCAGCCGCGAAGGCGTGCAGCGTGATCTGTTGCCGCTGATCGAGGGAACGACGGTTTCAACCAAATATGGCCCGATGAAAACCGACCATATTCTGTTCATTGCGTCAGGCGCATTTCACGTTGCCAAACCGAGCGACCTGTTACCCGAACTGCAGGGTCGCCTACCGATCCGGGTTGAATTGAAGGGTCTGACCGAGGATGATTTCGTCCAGATATTGTCTGACACACGGGCCAGCCTTGCCGATCAATATCAAGCTTTGCTCGGCACCGAAGGGGTGACGATCAGTTTTACCCAAGACGGCATCCGCGCCATTGCCCGCACAGCAGCCGAGGTAAACCAGAGCCTGGAAAATATCGGCGCACGCCGCCTGTCGACGGTCATGGAAAAATTGCTCGAAGACGTCAGCTTTGAGGCCGAGGATCGCGCTGGAACCGCATTGGTGATCGACGCGGCCTATGTGGATGCCCAATTGTCTAGTGTTGCGCGGAACACGGATTTGAGCAAATATATCCTCTAACTGTGGAGGAGGATGACATGACCTATAAAGGCGGCTGCCATTGCGGCGCAATCCGTTATGAAGTGTCCGGTACACCCAAGCACGTGGCTTTGTGCCATTGTTCGGATTGTCGCAAAAGCGCCGGTGCGCCGATGGTTGCTTGGGCAGCCTTTGCGGAGGGTGAGCTTGACGTCGTTCAGGGTGAACCGACGACGTTCAATTCGTCGGGAGCCACGCTACGCAGTTTTTGCTCCGATTGCGGCACGGGCTTATTCTATCGCAATGAGCAGTTTCTTCCCGGTATCGTTGATATCCAGTCAGCAACGCTCGATGATCCAGACGCGTTGCCCGCGCGCGCGCACATTCAGACAGCAGACCGTATCGGTTGGATGGAGACCGCACATACGCTTCCGGCGTTTGAACGGTTTCCCGGATAGCTGCGTGTGTCGGCACCACTAGCGCACTTTGGCTGACTTAGGCTTTCCTTCTGGCAAGACAGCTACCGAAAAGCTGCGACTATCGACGAAATAGGTTTTTGCACTTGCCTGCAAATCCTGCGGTGTAATCCGTTGCAGATCGCTTGCCAGTGTCTTGAGTGCTGTCACCTTGCGCGGGTCGCTGGTTGCACCGGATAATTGCGACATCCAGAAATTGTTGCCGCTGGCCGCACGAGCAAGCTGCTGGCGCATTGGACCTACCGCGCGGGCGAGTTCATCAGCAGTCACTGGGGTGGCCACAAAATCGGCGGCAATGGCCTTGGCGCGGATGTAAAAACGATCAACTGAGTCGGGCTTTATCTGCGACGACACGACGAAGCTGCCCCCGCTGTCCATGCCAAGCGGCCAGTTGCTCGACGCGTCCGGGCTGTAACTTGCGCCTTCGCCTTCGCGGAATTGTTCAAACATCCGGTCATTGAAAATCGCGGCGAGAACGTCGAGCTTACGGCTTTCAAACAGATTGTCCGCCCCGCCGCCGGTCGGCCAGGCCAGCACGGCAATCGCCTGATCCGGTGCGCCCTTGTGCAACTTGATAAGCGGGGTCTTGGTGGCTGACGGACCTTTGGCGAGGGCCGCCGTTTTGGCCAGTAGCACACTTGGCCGTGCCTTTAAGGCACCAAAACTTGCTTCGACCGCGCTCAATGCCGCAGCGGAATCAAAATCGCCGAAAATCGACAGTTCGATGGGGCCAGCGGCGAGCAAAGGAGCCCAGAACGCCCGGAACGTTTGCGGCGTGAGGGCTTCAACATCGGCGCGGCGCGGGCTTTCCCAGCGCTGGTCGCCCTTATGCAACAATCCGCCCAAATCGCGTCCCAACACACCCTGCGGCGAAGCGTCCTGCGTATCAAGGCCGATCAACATGGCCGCGCGCGCGCGGGCAACCGGGGCGGCATCCCACCTCGGGGCCGCGAATTTCGTTGCCATCGTGCGGAGTTGATCCTTCAAATCCGCTTCCCGGGTGACCCCGCGCAAAATGAAAGCGTCGTCGCCAATCTCGAACGCCATGTTGATTTGTCGGCCACTCGTCATCCGGTCAATTTCATCCTGACCAAGGTCGCCGATGCCGCCAGCAATCAACGCTGCGCCTGCGGCCCATGCCGGTGTCGGCTTGTCTTTGGGAAAGGCTTGCCTTCCCGCCCCAAAACGTGCGGACACATAAACGCGACCGGCCTCTGCTTTTGTCGCGCTCATAATCAGCTTCACGCCGTTCGACAGCGTGGCCGTCTCGATGCTTAATCCGGCCAGTTGTGATCGGTCTATTACCCGACCGGGCGGGCCAAGCGTAGGCAGCCGGTCAAAGCTGACGGGCGCGCGTTGCCGATTCGACGCCAGCGCCGATACCGGCTTTGCAAGCTCTGCCTGCACTTGCTGGCTGCCACTTGGCAGTGCGGCAGGGCTGGTCACCAATACACGGGGGCCAAGCCCGGAAAACAGACGCTTGGTCGATGCCAGAATGTCGGCAGGCCGGATATTGCCCTTCATCGCGCCAAACACGTCACGGGCAACAGCCGCCGTGGCAACGGTTTCGCGGATGTTGACGGCGGCGATAATATCATCGGCTTGCTTTGCGCTTGCTTCTGCCCGTTCGGTTTCGACCGCGACGTCGAGTGCGGCGACAAATTCGCCACTTTCGCGGTCAATCTCCGCTTGCGTCGGCGGGTTGGCGATCGCATCGGCGATAACTGCGCGCACATCGGAAAGGGCGGGTTTCCAATCATTTCCGACCGGGACAATCGATACAAACGTGCCGTCCACCGTGCGCGCGACATCGTCCTGGCTTGCGTCGGCTTGCAAAAAACTGCCCCCTGCGCGGGCGCGTTCTTCCAAACGCCTGCTGATCAATCGGGTGGCGATCAGATCAATCAATCGACCCTGATTATAGACGATCGTATCGTTTTTTTGCTTCCAGGGTCGCAAAATGGCCATGCTGATGATCGTCGGCAGGCCGGGTTCAGAAAGATAGGTCGCAAGCGGCCCCGCGCCCGATGGTGATCCAAAATCGGGGTCGGGGGTTGCCGGTCCGGATACCTTCCATCCTGAAAAATATGTCTTGATCAAGGCTTCTGATTGAGCAGGATCGACATCACCCGAGATCGCGATGATGGCTTTATCGGGCCGGTACCAGCGGTCGTGAAAGGCACGCAGCGCAGGCGCCGTTGCGCCAACCAGTGTTTGAGTGGTGCCAATCGGCGACCGATTTTCCAGTCGTTGCCCGGAAAAAAACAAGGCCGTGGTGGCGTCGCGGACGCGCACTTGCGGGCCATTTTGTTCGCGCGCCTCCGCCAACACTGTTCGTCGTTCGGTTTCCACCTCAGCGTCTGAAATGCTTGGCCCCGCCATCATTCCGGACAGAATTTTTATGCTTTCATCCAGCCCCGACATCGTCGCATTGGGCAAATCAAGCTTATAAATGGTCTGGGTGGCACTGGTTTCAGCATTGGTATCGCTGCCAAAACTTGCGCCCAACCGTTGCCAGACGCGCTTAGCCTCGCCGTCGGCGACAAATTTTGATCCCCGAAAACTGAGATGTTCAAGAAAATGGGCAAAGCCGCGCTCATGATCCTCTTCCATGAGCGATCCGGCATCAATTGCGACGCGGATAGATACCTGACCGGGCGGAACCCCGTTTCGACGCACCGCATAGCGTAGCCCGTTCGGCAGCACACCAAATGTCCAGCCTTTGTCGACCGGAATATCGCTTCCCACGTAGAGCCAAGGGGTTGCTGCTTGGGGCGCAGCAACGGCTGGGGCCTGTGTCTTGCGCTGCGGTGCCGGTGACGCAGCGACAAGGCCGACACAGACAAACGACAGAATGAAGCTGCGCACCGCGCACGAAGAAGCAAAGACCATAGGCCGCGAGGCGTATCCTGCATCGCGGCCAAAGGCCAATGCTTATTCGATCAACGCTGGATCAGCGTCCGCCGGTGCGACGAACCGCACCTTTATGCGCGCCGACGCCACTTGGTTTCGGGCCAAAACGGCGGCGAGGGCGATCACCTTCGGGGCGATCACCACGCGGGCCTTCATGTCGGCGACCAGGATTGGCACGTCCGCCATCAGCGCGACCTGGCTGTGGTTTGGACGCCGCCGGACGCGGCAAATTGGCCTTCAACGCATCAAAATCCTCTGGCAATGCCTTGGGCTCAAGCTGGACACGGGTCAGGCGCTCGATCTGACGGAGCCAGCCGCGTTCTTCGCCGTCGACAAAGCTGATTGCAATCCCGTCAGCCCCGGCGCGCGCGGTCCGGCCGATCCGGTGGACATATTGTTCGGGCACGTTGGGCAATTCATAATTGAACACATGACTGACCCCTGACACGTCAATGCCGCGCGCGGCAATGTCGGTTGCAATCAGAATTTTGATCTGGCCCGTGCGAAACGCCTGCAAAGCCTGTGTGCGTTGTGGCTGCGATTTATTGCCGTGGATGGCGGCGCAACCAATGTTCGCAGCGTGAAGGTGCTTCACAACCTTATCCGCCCCGTGTTTGGTGCGGGTGAATACAAGGGCGCGATCCATATTTTCAATCGTCTGGAGCGAGATTGTCAGCAAAGCCTGCTTTTCGGATTGGCTGACGAAGGTCACATATTGTTCAACCCGTTCAGCGGTCGTCGCTTGCGGCGCCACCGACACACGCACCGGATCATTAAGGAAACGGGCGCCAAGATCGGCAATCGTTTTTGGCATGGTCGCCGAAAAGAACAAAGACTGCCGCTTTTTTGGAAGCAAAGTATCAATCCGTTTGAGCGCGTGGATGAAGCCAAGGTCGAGCATCTGGTCGGCTTCGTCGAGCACGAAAATCTCAACATTGCGAAGCGACAAAGCGCGCTGATCAATCAAGTCGAGCAGGCGACCGGGCGTCGCCACCAGCACATCGACACCTTGGGACATCGCCCGGATCTGCTTGCCGATGGGAACACCGCCGAACACGGTTTCAACGCTGACCCGAAGCTGCTTGCCATAATCGCGGAACGACATGGCAATCTGCGCCGCCAGTTCGCGGGTTGGCGCAAGCACCAACATCCGGCAGGTCAGCGGAGCTGGGCGCTGGTTGTTTTCAGATAGATACTGGAGCGCGGGCAACGCGAACGCTGCCGTCTTGCCGGTGCCGGTCTGGGCAATGCCGCACAGATCGCGGCCCTCAAGCAACGGCGGAATCGCCTGCAATTGGATCGGGGTTGGAGTTGAATATCCCTTCGCGGCAAGCGCGGCGAGGATCGGCTTTGACAAGCCGAGGTTGGAAAATTGGGTCATGGTAACTTTCAAATATAAGCGTGTGGCCGCGACCCATTTGGGGTGCGGACGCAAGCGGGGTCATTTTGACAACCCGCGTGAAAAGGGAAGCCTTTGGCTAAAGGCGCAAAAGCGGTTCGGGCCTGCACCGCAAATCGCGGACAATCACGCTGGCCCCAAACCTGGCAAAATCCGATTGATCTTGCTGCGCTGCAACATCTGCTAAACGATAATGGTGGCAAAAGCAAGGCGCGGTGGGCATAGGGACCGAAAAGAGGAGTTAAGAGTGTCCGGAAACAAGGTGTCGCTTCTGGCGCGAATCGTGAAGAATTCTATTATTTGGTGGTTTTACCGGCAAGGATGGACCGTGGAAAACAATAGTCCTGGCCACCGAAAATTCGTCGTGATCGCCGCGCCGCACACCAGCAACTGGGACTTTCTTTACTTTATGGGTGCCACCGATGCCCTCAAACTCAATCTCTCATTCATGGGCAAAGAAGGGCTGTTTCACTGGCCATTCCGGCAACTCATGCTCGATTTGGGCGGGATTCCGGTTGACCGATCAAAGTCAGCCAATGTCGTCGCCGCTATGATCGACGAATTTGATCGCCGCGAAGAATTCATGCTGACCATTGCGCCAGAAGGAACGCGCGGCAAAGTTCAGCAGTGGAAAACAGGGTTTTACCACATTGCCCTCGGCGCTGGCGTGCCAATGGTGCTGGGGATGATGGATTATAAGCGCAAGGTTGTGGGGCTGGTTGGTTCAATCATGCCGAGCGGTGATTACATCAAGGATATGGAACAGCTCGCGGCCTTTTACGCCACCTGCACACCTAAACACCCGCGGCAAGCAGCCCCCGATTTTGGGGCGGGGGCATAAAGGCTAGGCCATGAACTCATAAATCTCAGGCCTGAGGTTTGAGCCGATTTGTTTCAGGGATAGGAGGGAAGGCGCTGGAATATGATAATATTTCAAGCCTTTCTGACGCCGCCCTGGAGCAAAGCGGCCAAACCCAATGGCCAAATTCTTCAAACAGCAATCTGGCATCGATCTCGAACGAAAACGCCCTTGAAGATAGGTAAACTATCCTCGGCGGACCTTTTCATCCGATATCTTCCCCAGTTTACTGCCTCAGACCTGATATTTATGAGTTCATGACCTAAAGCGCCCGCACCAACCGGACTGCAACACCCGCCCAGGCAGGATCATCAATAACCTGCTGTTTTGCGCCCGCCCCCAGCGGCAAAATCTGAACACGTTTGCCTTCACGTCCGATCAGTCTTCCAAAAATGAACCGCCCCGCCGGACGCGGCAACAGGACATCGCGGTTCAATGCCGAAGCAAAACCGTCCGGTGCCACCCGATCACACCAAATCTCATCTCCAGCGCGGTAATCGCCAATGCCCGATTCGACCAGAATGGCGACAGCGCCAGCATTTGGCCCGGGGGCGTTGATAATCTGTTCATGGCGCGGCGCATTGGCACCGTCAGCCCCCAAAATGGCGGCCACCGGCAAATCAGCGCGGCCCGGCAATTGCACGAGGTCGGCCGCCTCAACACCCAATGCTTTGGCGATACGATTCAACCAGCCAACCGAAACGGTTCGCGTGCCTGTTTCAAGGCGACCAATCGTCTGCGCGGTTGTTGGCGGGCTGCACGCGGTGGCAACATCAAGGAGTGTCAGACCCTTGGCACGACGCATTTCACGAATTCTGGTGATCATATCCAGTTCCTTTGTAACCAATCCGGTTTTTCTCTTTCCTACATGCAATCCCCAATGGCAAGGGTGATTCGCACTGGAGGACGCAATGAAGCCGATATATGCCGAAAAACCACTGTCACGAGATGGCAATGACCGCGACATAAGGCCAAGAAAACGTGCGCGCAGTGTGACCGTCAATCTTGCTGAATCCCCTCTTGGCTGGTTGCGTGTCAGGGGGTTGGTATCTGACCGGCAATTTGTGGCCGGCGAACAAATCCGTCGCGACTATGAAACGGCCTTGCTCGGCG
>JANNWX010000213.1:0-11959 GCA_031409315.1 Sphingomonadales bacterium
TCGATATCAAGATCGCGCGCGGTGGGCGCAATTTGATAGATGGTCGCAGAAGATACGATCGCGACAATATGCCCTTTGTTCTGGTGTGCCTTAATAATTGCGCGCGTTTCTGGATAGACTTTGCGGGCAATATGTTTTTCGTAAAGCTCCTCACCAAACTGCGTGAAACTTTCTTCGGTCACGCCCTTCATGAATTTGGCAGCGGCAGTCATCAGGCCCGAAAAGCCGATCCCGCCCCTATTATACTGGCTCATCACATTGGCGGTTTCAACGATCTCTTCGACCGACATCTCGCGCCGCTTCAACTTCTCCAGAAGCAGCGCAGTTGCGGAATACCCGGCAATGATTGTGCCGTCGAAATCGAACAGGGCGCCGATATGCGGCCCACTTTCAGCCGTTTCCAATTCGTCGAGATATCGTTCTATTGATCCCATAACACCTGCCTCGTTTTCGTCGCCAAGCTTTGGCAGTCTTGGCGGTCGCATGCAATGGGAACGCAAGCGTGGGCGGATTTGCCGCCGAATGATGCATATCATCCATCCCCCGCGTATTCAGAAACGATTTTTGACTGCCCGAAATATATTTGCGCACGGATCAAACTTCACGCGCGGTGAGCGTCGTTCCATTCAACCTTAATTGTCCCGTTTCATAGGTCAACACCACGTCCGGACCGCTCAGCTTGGGCGCAAGCAAGCGCAGTGTTGCACCGGCAACCATGATAGGCGAAGGCCATGATCCTTCCCCATCAATATCCATCGCCGCGAAGCTGGAGCGCACCGACAGGCCATCATCATAAGCGGCAAAGGTTATCTCAGGTTCAAACTTATTCGGTGCCGTCCGGCGCAGCGTCACGCGGGTGCGCGCATGATTGATCGCCTCCACAAGGTCGCGCTTGGCGACGGTCATTTTCCATTCGCACTGTGCAATCATCGGCCCCGTTCCACCAATGCCCGTTCTTCGGGCGTGAGATCAAAAAGGCGGCATGTCAATTCATGCAATTCGCGTTCGTCATCGCGCAATTGCTGTGTCTGCGTGCCGAGTGCTGCGCTCAGGCTTACGATTTGATCCGCTATGTCAGGATCAGCGGTGCGCGCGACGTTGCGTAAGCGTTCAATCAGTTTCTTACCGTCATCCTTGCTGCCTGCTTCAAAGGTCAATGCCACAGATTGCCACTGTGCCAGCAACAACGCCTCTTGCACGGACGAAACAATCGCCGTGGCAACCGCCGCGCCGTCGATCAGGAAGCGCAGTTCGCCGCGAATGACTTCCGCATCATAGTTTGAATCGATCCTGATAACGCCACCGATACGCGCAAAGGCCGATTCTTCATCGCCCGCGCGTTGATCATCGGCCCATTTCTTGCGATCCGGTGGACGGACGCTTTTGGGCGTTTCATTTTCAAGTGCGGCGATAGAGCGGACATCGGGTAACAGCCATTCAAGCGGCTGTTTCGCGCGCGGCGTGCGGGCAAGGCGCACGTCAAGATCAGCGCGGGTTTCAACCCGTTCGGTGTAGCGTGATTGCATCCCTTGCGCCAATTCCTCCAGCGCGGTGCGATCCGGGCCGGTGACTTGGGGTATAGGCAAGGGAGCGATGAATTGTTTGTTGGCTTCAAAATAGCCGTTGTCCTTTGGCTTCCCAATCCATTTGAATATAAAATTGGAAACAGGCGCATTTAATACGCCAAGAAGGAACCAGCCATTGTCGCTTTTTGGCAAGATTCCATTTACGCGGACATTGTTCGCATAAAACTTGCCTTTATCATCGAAAGCCAATCTCAATCCAGGAACCAATTGAGCCACAAGCAGCTTCGGTATTTCCTGTTTATCAAGATTCTGGGTGCGCCCCATTCGATACCATCCATCACCATCAAATTTGCCATCTTCGCGCGCGCGCAAATCGGTTTCATATGATGTCAGATATGCCCATGCCTTTGGATACTTACTCGCCATTTGAGCGGCGGAAATCAGGCTAGCTTTGCCGCTTACCAAGGCATAGGGAAATAAGAGGTAGTTGTCCGTTTCCGGTGCAATGAAACGCTTCGCTTCCATACCTGAAACCAAAGGCTTCATAAGCGCGTCTTCGATTTCCACGCTGATAGGCGCGCCTTTTTTGCCGTTAATTTTGGGCGTGTGTAAATATTGGTTTTTCCCGAGCCTTCTCAAGTGGTAAATATGATCAGCGCTCGTGATAATGCCTTGGAAAATTGATTTAGTATTTTCTGCCCGGTCTAACCGTAACCCATCTCTGCTTAACCGGCTAACTAAACCTCGCACCGGCCCCGGCGCAATCAGCCACGGCTCTAAAGCGGGCCTGATATCGTCATAGGGCAAAGTGGAACCAACCGCATCCCAATCGACTTTGCTGATATCGCCGTCACCCGCAAAGGCGAGTTTGATTGTGTCGTTTGGCGCTTTGCTGAATATCTGGATTGCAGTGTAAACCGTTGCCTCTTCAAAGACTTGGTAAGAGCGGAAATCAAGCCATTTTTCCAGATTGCGCCCACTATGAATCAGTCCGCGCAATGCTTCGCCATATTCAAGCGTAGGCCAAAGATTGGGCGCGATATAGCCCATGCGCCCGCCCGGATTGAGCAAGGCCAGCCCCTTTTCAATAAAGGGCAGATAAAGGTCAAAATTGCCCGTCGTTGTGCTTAGATAAGGGGCTTCGCCGCTTGATCCGCTAGAAAGCCACGTCGCCATATCGGCGTTGACCTTCCTAAAGTTTTGCAGCTTCACATAAGGCGGGTTTCCAATCACCGCATCAAACCCGCCGTCTTCAAACACATCGGGGAATGACGCTTCCCAATTGAAGGTATTGATCCGGTCGCGCCCTTCAGCATCGGTATCGAGCAGCGAGCGGGCATTGTAAAACCGGTCATCAATCAAGCTATTGCCGCACTGAATGCACTGATCCAATCCCGATAACGGCTTGTTCGGCATTGCGGTATGAAGCCATAAAGACAGCTTTGTGATTTCAACCGAGGCGGGATTGATATCAACGCCGTAAAGATTGTTGGCCATAATGACATCGGTTAACCTATCGGCTTCAATTGCTTGCCAGATTGCGCGCGTTTCCGCCGCGATCCGCGACGCCATTTCAAATTCACGGCGCAAATGCTGCAATGCCAGGATCAGAAATGCGCCCGAGCCGCACGCCGGATCAAGCACACGGATTTTTTGCAACCGCGCCCAATATGCGCCCGCCGCTCGCTGCGAAGGATCACCATTTTCAGGCCAACCGGCTTCTATTTTCCAAGCCGCAAACAGCGGGTCTATGGTTTCTTCGATAATCCGCCGCACAGCCCATTCGGGGGTATAATAAACGCCATCACGTTTGCGCTTGGTTACGTCGGTTAGCGAGATACGTTTTTCGGCATCGGCCTCCAGCTTTTCGAGTTCGACAATGGATTGCTCAAAAATATGGCCAAGCGTGTAAAGCCCGATACTGTTTTTCGCGTCGCCTTCGGCGGCAAAATTATAGGTTGCGGCAAGATAATAGAGCGTTCGTTTATGCTCTTCGATATTGCCTTGGGTTCGCCCTTGCCCCCTATGACAAAAAACATGGTTAGGCAGGTCTAGCGCGTCGATATCGGGATCAGGCGCGAAAAGACCTCCATTAAAGCGGTGGATTGTGGCTGCACCCATTTCGCCGCCATCGTTCATAATCGCAAATATGCGCTTCAAACGCCGCCATACTTCATCGCCGTTCGGCTCCAGCAAATAATCTTCGCTTTGAAGCCTGAGTTGATTGCTGAGTTCGTTTGCGGGAAAGCCAACGCGCCCGCCCATATCTTCGGCAAACATCACAAAGAGAAAGCGATCCAGCAGCTTTTGCGAAAGGCGCACCGCCCACCCTTTGGTTTTCCCTTCGGGACGTTGAAGCAGAATCTGGTTGATCAAGACATTACGATAGTTTCGATAGTCCTGATAAAAGTCATCCTCTAACTTGCGTTCAGCATTGCCTTGTTTGGCAATCAACCGTTCCAACCGTGTCCGCCCGGCGTCGCTCAGCAGCATGTCCGCGCGGAACATTCGCCAAAACAGGAAGCGGTCAAACAAGGCTTCGCTATCTTCGCCAATCAATGTTGTCGGGTTAAACAAATCACCATTTTTGATTTTGAAGCGAAGGTAGCGATCAGGGAAGGCATCCCACCAATAGAGGCGAAATTCATCCATATCAGTGACGATTGCGTAACGCGGCTGCACCGGTTCATTGCCAAATAACCCACGCCGCGCGCCCCAAAGATAATCGCGCGCCTGATATACCGGCGAACGATTGTTTCCCTTGCGATTTTGTGGCGCATCAAGCCCGCTCGAAACATCCTTAAATTCGCATACGATTTGCGGAATTTGAGGGCGATCCTTGGCAAACATCCCAACGGCAAGATCGGCTTCGCCCCGATTGCCAGTTTGTCCCGCACCTACAATCGAAAATTTAGGGTGAAGGTTATAAGAATCTGCACCTATGCCGTCATCACGATATCCCCACGTTTCAACAAAAAAGCGTTGAATAAATGACGATTCGGCTTGGGTTTCCCGCTTGATTTCTCGCTTTGCCCACCCTTGCAAGCGGGTTAGCAATTCAGCGTCATTAGTTGACCCTTGATAGTCCAAAAACTCATAATGGAGTTCGGCTTTCAGAAACTCCCGGTCTAGTAAGGGTTTGAAGCGATCAGCCGCCATTTGTAATCTTGATGTTCGACAAACACACTTGCGGGCTATCTCCTAATTCGCTTTAGGCATAGCCGTCCGTAAAGGGCACGCCAAGCCCTATCCCGCGCCGCGTTCAACCTGCCCCATCCCCGCCATCACTTGCGAGACATAAGCCGGATCAATCCCCCCGGCCGGTTTTGCGCTTTGCATTCTTGATTGCCGTGTCGGCCAAAGCCATTGGGGTATCTTTCCTCCACTTGCCAGCCCCATTTGGGGGTTTGTCTAGCTTTCAACAGACGCTGGCGAACAAGGAAATGGTGCCGCTTAGGTGACTCGAACACCTGACCCCGTCATTACGAATGACGTGCTCTACCAGCTGAGCTAAAGCGGCCCGGTTCGCTCTGGGCGAAACGAAGGCTGGCCGCTTAACAGCCAAGTCCGCGCAAAACAAGCGTCTGGTTGCGGACAGCGTTGACAGTATTAACGACCTGTAAACCATTTTTCGTCATCAAGGGCCAGTCCGGTTGGCAGTTTTTGGGGGCTTTGGAATATGGACAGGTTCGGGTCGTTTGACCGTGAGAGTGAGTTGGACGCGGCGTCGGCAAATGATGCCGGTGTTGAGGCTCCGCCCGCTATTGGATCTGATGAACGGCGGATGCATGTTCGCGCTTATAATTATTGGGTGTCGATGCTTGATGGCCGCGCCTATCCTTCGATTGAAGATTTAGAGCCTGAAAAGCTTGAGGATTTCGGCCCGCACAGCGTTTTGCTCGACTTTTCGGGCGGTATTACTTCGCCTGGAATCACCTATCTTGGCGGCAAACTGCGTACTGAATGCAACCTGCCTGACGACGTCGCCTCGGTTGCGGAGGTACCGAGTCGGTCTTTGCTCTCGCGGTTGACCGACCATTATATGCAAATCATTGCCAATCGCGCACCCATCGGCTTTGAGGCCGAATTTGTGAACGAACGCGGCAACAACACAATGTACCGCGGTATATTGATGCCATTTTCATCGGATGATGACACGATTGATTTCATCTACGGCGTCATCAATTGGAAAGAGCTTGCCGACGCAGCCATTTCAGCAGACCTCAAATCTGAAGTCGATCAGGCATTGCAAACGGCGCCCGCGCGCCCGACAGAACCGGTCGTCGTTTGGGCCGACGGCCCGAGTGCGCCGATTATCGCCGAAGAAGAAGATGAGGACGTGCTCGAACTCACCGACTTCACACCCGATGGCAGCGAAGAATTGGGCGACTGGCTTGCCGTCGCACGCGATAGCGCCGATCTTGCCAAACAGGCCGATGGCCGCAGCCGATCCGCACTCTACCGTGCGCTTGGCCAAGCCTATGATTTCGCTTTGGCCGCCGCCGATTGCCCGGAAGACTATGTCCAATTGCTCGAAGACAGCGGCATCAAAGCGCAAGAACGCGCGCCGATGACGCCGGTCGTCAAGCTGGTGTTCGGTTTTGATTATGACAAAACGCGACTTGCCGAATTTGCGTCTGCGCTAACCTATGCCAGCCGTTACGGGATCAAGTCCGGTGAATTCAGCGCGATGCTGGAGGGCTATGCGGGCGGACTAAAGGCGCTTGTTGCGGCCGAACGCGCCGAACGTCGCCCCGAACGCAAGGTTCAAGCGGTCGTGGCCGACTTTACCAAGGCGCGTGCGCTGCCCGCATTGGCCGAAATTGACTTCGCTGGAGATCAGGAATTCGTGCTTCTTATTGGCCGCCGCGTTGACGCGGGCACAGTTGCCGTCATCGGCACGGCGGAACATGATAGCGCGCTTCTCGGTCGGGTGCTCCGCGCGCTCTAACTATTGCGCCGTTTCCGTTACGGTCGGGGTTGAGTCGCATCGCACCGTGGCGCATAGCTGCTTCCCATGAAGTGCGTCCATAAGAGGCGCAAACCGGTTCATGTGAGGCACAATGACACAGGGCAAAAAGCTCGATTCCGCCATTCCGTCCCCGACTTTGGCAAAAAAACTCGAATCCATTCTGATAGGTGGCGCACTTCCGGGTGAGCTTGAGGGCTTTGTCGGCACCGCGAAAAGGGCGGCAGCGGCCTTTGTGCTGCAGGTCGCAGCCCGCCGAACAAGCGGAAAGGCGGCACTCGCCATTGAATCGATGGCTGCGGACGGCGGACGGCGGCAGATGCGGCTCGCCATCATCAATGATGATATGCCGTTCCTTGTCGATTCTATTTCTGCCGAACTGGCGGCATATGGCCTTTCAATTGACCGTGTTTTGCATCCAGTGGCGCAGGTAGAGCGCGAAAAGAGTGGGCAATTGATCACGGTTAGTGCGCGAAAAACTGGCCAGTCGAAGCGCGAATCATTCATCTATATGGAAATAGACCGGGCCGACGCAAAGACCCGTAGGGACCTTGAATCTTCCCTAAAGATCGTCCTTGATCAGGTGCGTGATGCCGTGGCCGATTGGCATCCATCACAAGCCGCGATGCGGCTCGATTCGAGCATTTTAAAGTCTGAAGAAGGCGCCGAACTGCTACGCTGGTTTGGCGACAATAATTTTACGATGCTCGGCCATGCCATGTTTGGGCGCGACGGTCACATTGGCTGCCCACTCGGCATCGCCAAGAACAATGGCGATAATTTGCTATCGGCTGCGGCCCGAAAAAATGCATTTGCGTGGTTTGACACTGGCGGCGAACAACCGCTCGTCCTGAAATCCAATCTATTGTCGCCGGTTCACCGTCGGGTGCCACTCGAACTCGTCCTTGTTCCGCGATATGACAAAGGCCGGGTGAAGACGCTTTCGATTCATGCGGGTTTATGGACAAGTGCTGCCCTCAATCTTCCCCCCCGCGACATCCCGGTTCTTAGAACCCGGCTTGCCCAACTTGAAGAAAAATTTGGCTTTGACCCGATGGGGCATGCGGGCAAGGCACTGACCCACGCCATCACCACGTTACCCCATGACATGTTGATCGGAATGGATATGGCGTCACTCGAAGGGCTGGCGTCGGTGGCAATGTCGCTTGCTGACCGTCCTCGCCCTAGCCTTGCCATCACCCAAAGTCCGCTTGGGCGACATCTCAACATTTTTGTCTGGCTGCCGCGTGATGACCTGACGACGACGCGGCGCAATATCATTGCCGCCAAATTATCCGCCGAGGCGGACGCGCCGTTGCTAAGTTGGTCGATTGATCTCGATGATAGCGGGATCGCTATGATACGTTTCACCCTCGACATCCGGGCTGGTGGCAATGTTCCTGACGCGAACCGATTGAACAAATGGTTAGAGGATATGTTGCGCGGTTGGCATGCCCGGGTCGAAAATGCGCTGCTCCGCAACAAAGATGTGGAGGGCGGCGCTGCCCGCCTTACAATCCGGTTCGCCGATACATTCCCTACGGCCTACCGCGAAGGCGCAGGACCAGAGGAAGCGGCGCGCGACATTGTCCGCCTGCACGACCTCATCACGCCGTCGGATCGCAATTCCCGTCTGTACCGGAACCCAGGTGATGCGCCTGCGATTTTGCGACTAAAACTATACAGCCTAGCCAGTATCGCATTATCTGACGCTGTCCCGGCGCTTGAAAATTTCGGCTTTCGGGTCTTGGAAGAACAGCCGACTGCACTTGATGGCGGCAGCGCTGGCTGGATTCATCGCTTCATTCTCGAACTTCCAGACGGCCATGATGCGGGGCCCCTTTTTGAACGCGCGCACATCATCGAAGAGGCCGTGTCAAAAGTCTTGGAAGGGTCGGCCGAAAATGACCATTTCAACCAATTGATGGTGACTTCCGCACTGGGGCCCCAAGATGCGTTGCTGTTCCGCGCCTTGTTTCGCTACCTGCGGCAAACTGGCCTGCCTTACGGTTTGGAAACCGTGGTTCACGCGCTGCGCGCCGCGCCACTGGTTGCCAAAGCTATTGTTGCCTTGTTCAATGCCCTTCATGATCCTTCGCTCAAAAAGTCGCGCAAGAGCGGTGCTGATACCGCAAATCTGACAATTGATCGCGGGTTAGCCGCGATTACAGCCATTGATGACGACCGCATCTTGCGCCAGTTCCGGGCTGTTATCAGGGCGACGTTGCGCACCAACATGTTTGCACCAGCCGCGCAGGAGGCAATCGCATTCAAGATTGACAGTGCGCGTGTGCCGGGGCTGCCATCACCGGTGCCCTGGCGTGAGATTTTCGTCTATTCCCCCCGCGTCGAGGGCATTCACCTTCGCGCGGGTCCGGTTGCGCGGGGCGGCCTGCGCTGGTCTGATCGGCGCGATGATTTCCGGACGGAAATTTTAGGCCTGATGAAGGCACAGCGCGTGAAGAATGCGGTGATCGTTCCCACAGGCGCAAAAGGTGGATTCTATCCAAAAATGCTACCCGAAGCATCCAACCGTGATCAATGGTTGGCCGAAGGTACCGAAAGCTACAGGATTTTCATCCGCACGCTTTTGTCGGTCACAGACAATCTGGTGGAAGGCAAAGTCGTTCATCCCGACTCTGTTGTCATCCATGACGGCGACGATCCCTATTTCGTCGTCGCCGCAGACAAAGGCACAGCAACCTTTTCGGATATCGCCAACGCCATCGCCATCGAACGTAATTTCTGGCTGGGCGATGCCTTTGCCTCTGGTGGCAGCGTTGGTTATGACCACAAGGCGATGGGTATTACCGCCAAGGGTGGCTGGGTTTCCGTCACACGCCATTTCGCTGAGGCTGGTATTGACGTCCAAAGCGAACCCGTTCGCGTGGTCGGTTGTGGTGATATGTCGGGTGATGTCTTTGGCAATGGGATGCTTTTGTCCAAAGCGATCAAGCTTGTTGCAGCATTTGATCATCGCCACATCTTTTTCGATCCCGACCCTGATCCGGCGGCAAGCTGGAAAGAGCGCGCCCGTATTTTCAAACTGCCGCGTTCAAGCTGGATGGATTATAGCGCCAAATTGATTTCAAAGGGCGGCGGTATTTTTCCCCGCAGCGCCAAGGAAATCAAACTGACGCCGCAGATGCGCGATATTTTGGGCGTTGCTGATGATGTGATGGAGCCTTCTGCACTGATCGCGGCGATCCTGAAAAGCCCGGCCGACTTGCTGTGGTTTGGCGGCATCGGCACATACGTGAAAGCGCGCGCCGAAAACAATGCCGAAGCCGGTGACCGTGCCAATGACGCACACCGCATCAACGCGGAAGATTTGCGTGTGAAGGTGATCGGCGAAGGCGCGAACCTTGGGCTGACCCAGGCGGCGAGGATCGTTTTTGCCTTAAAAGGCGGTCGGATAAATACCGACTTCATCGACAATTCGGCGGGCGTTGATTGTTCAGATAATGAGGTCAATATCAAAATTGCGCTGAACAGCGAAGTAGCCCTCGGCGCGCTGACCATGGCCGCCAGAAATGCGTTACTTGTCAGGATGACAGATGACGTGTCGACCATCGTGCTGGAGGATAACCGCCTCCAGACATTGGCACTCTCGATTGCACAACGCGACGGCGCGGACAATCTATCGGCACATATCCGGTTGATCCAAGGTTTTGAACAATCCGGAAAACTAAACCGGGCGGTCGAAGGTCTTGCACCAAATGATGAATTGATCCGTCGGGCTCAGGACGGACAGGGCCTCACCCGACCCGAACTCGCAGTTGTGCTGGCGACCGCCAAATTGGCGCTGCAAGAAGCAATCGAGCTATGCGGGCTGGGCGCTGATCCCGCAGCCTTGTCCGATTTGATGGGGGCTTTTCCCAAAGAAATGCAGAAACGCAGCCAGACGGCAATTACCAGCCACCGCCTTCGCAATGAAATTGTGGCGACGAAGGTTGCCAACCGCATCATCAATCGGCTTGGCCTGATCCACCCCTTTGAATTGGCCGAAGAAGAGGGCGCAGATTTGGGCGACGTCGCCGAAGCATTTGTTATCGCCGAGCAAATTTTTGATGCATCCGCGCTTTGGGCCATGATCGATACCGCGCAAATTTCGGAATCGACACGTTTGATGCTTTTTGAACAGGTCGCCATAGAATTGCGGGCACATATGGCCGATATTCTGCGCAATGCCATTGAAGGTCGCACCAATGACACGGCAATTGCGGCCTACCGCCCAATGGTTGAAAAACTATCCGCGGCGCGTGATCGGCTGCTTCCTGTCGAAGTTCGCCAGCAAACGGGTGGCTTTGGCGCAAGGCTAACGGCGTCTGGCGCACCGAAAAAGATTGTTGACCAACTTGTCCGCCTTGCTGAGCTTGATGGCGCAATCGGGCTTTCCGCTTTATCCACGCACCAGCATGTCGATGTCATTGAACTGACGGCGGCCTTTACTGAAATTGGATCCGCCTTGTCGCTTGACTGGGCGCAAGGAACGGCGATGCAGCTTGATCCCAGAGACCCTTGGGAACGGTTACTCGCTGGCGGCCTCGCGCGCGACTTTCAAACGATGCGTCTGGATTTTCTAAAACGTTGCGGCGGAAAAAAGCCGTTGCAAGCGACACGCAAATGGATCGAGATCCACAAACTGAAAGTCGTGGCTTTTCGGACGATGGTCGATCACGCCCGCGTATCATCCCGCCCAAGTGCGGCCATGATGGCCCAGATCGCCGGTCAGGCGCGGGTGCTGCTCAGCCGCTGATACAGCCACACGCGAATCGCGCTGGCTAGATTGGACAGATCGTCGGTGCTGATCCGCAGCGCATCAATCTGTGCCACCAGCGCATTAACCGGCACCCCCTCTTGGGACGCCGCAGCCTTTAATGCGTCCCAGAAAACGGGTTCCAGACTGATCGACGTTTCGTGCCCGGCGATGGTGACTGACCGCTTGATCGGCCCCATCAGAGCCAGATACCATGATATTGACCCGCCGTGATTGTCACTGGAGGCTTGTCGGCTAGGAACGGCGCGCGGGTCGGGCTGGTTGCCCGGACAAGCGCCGCGACGCAGTCCGGCAAGCTTCCAGTGACAACCCCGAAGGGGCGGGCCGCTTTTGCTCCGTCACGGTGGATCAATATCATGGTATCTGGCTCTAATACATGTGCTGGCCGCCATTGATCGACAATGTCGATCCGGTGACGAAACCGGCCTCTTCTGAACAGAGAAACGCCACGCCGCGTGCAATTTCATGCGCTTGGCCAAGACGCCCAACCGGAACCTTGGCGACAATTTTTTCCAGCACTTCGGGCGGCACCGCAGCGACCATATCTGTGTCGATATAGCCGGGTGCCAAGGCATTGACCGTCACGCCGACTTTTGCGCCTTCCTGTGCCAATGCCTTGGTGAAGCCGTGGATGCCTGATTTGGCGGCGGCATAATTGACCTGACCATATTGGCCGCCTTGCCC